>CACZSG010000149.1 GCA_902783665.1 uncultured Lachnospiraceae bacterium
ACCTATGGAAACAGGAACAATCTGAGCTTTGATGACATGGATAAAATCGTTTCCGAAGGAAAGGAACTGGGCGCCCGTCTGTATATGCTGACAGGCGGAGAACCGCTGGTCCGGAAGAAAGATATTCTGAAGCTGGCTGAAAAGCATAACGATGTCCAGTTTTCCATCTATACCAATTCCACACTGATCGACGAGGCATTCTGCAAAGAGGTGGTGCGTCTTGGAAACATCATGTTCCAGCTTTCCATTGAGGGCACGCCGGAGACCAACGATGGCCGCCGCGGCGAAGGACACTACGAGGCTGTCATGCGGGCCATGGACCTTCTGCGCACCCATGGGATCCTGTTTGGCACTTCCATCTGCTATACCAGCGCAAACGTGGAAGCTGTCACCAGCGATGAATTCTTTGACCTGATCACGAAAAAGGGTGCCAGATACGGCTTCTATTTCCATTACATGCCCACCGGAAACGCGGCCGTGCCGGAACTGATGCCCACACCAGAGCAGAGGAAGTATATGATCGACCGGATCCGTTACATCCGGACCCAGGAATGCCCCATTGAATTCTTCCCCATGGATTTCCAGAACGACGGAGAATATGTAGGCGGCTGCATCGCCGGAGGCAGAAACTATTTCCATATTAATTCCGCCGGAGATGCAGAACCGTGCGTATTTATTCACTATTCCAACGCGAATATCCATGACTCCAGCATTCTGGATATTCTGAAGAGCCCGCTGTTCATGGCTTACCATCAGGGACAGCCCTTCAATAAGAACCATCTGCGTCCCTGCCCGATGCTTGAAAATCCGGAGATTCTGCGCAAAATGGTGCACGAGACAGGAGCGAAGAGCACCGACCTGGAATCGCCGGAGAGCGTGGATCATCTCTGTGATAAGTGTTCGGAATATGCGGAAAACTGGAAAGAGGATGCGCAGAAGATCTGGGACAGCCAGGTTCACAAAAAGCAGGCCTACCAGAATTATATTCCGCAGAACAGAGACAATTAAACTCTGCAGTACAGAGACAATTAAATTTCTCAGAACAGAGACTGGCTTCTGTACAAATCGGCTCGGGTACTGTATAATACCTGATGCTGCGTTTTGAATTGTTTAAATTAGAAGGATGGTCTGTTTTGAAAAAATATCTGATGGTATTCTTTATTTCCATGGTCCCGCTGATCGAGCTGCGCGGTGCCGTGCCCTACGCCAGGGTGTTTGGTCTGCCTATGCTGCCGTCTTATATCATCGCGGTGATCGGAAATATGCTTCCGGTGCCTGTCATCTTCCTGTTTGCCAGGAAAGTGTTGGAGTGGGGGAAAGACAAGCCCTATATCGGCAGGTTCTTTACCTTCTGTCTGGAAAAAGGCCGGAAGGGAGGACAGAAACTGCAGGAGAAGGCCGGAAGAGGACTTTTCGTTGCGCTGCTTCTGTTTGTAGGAATTCCTCTCCCCGGAACAGGTGCCTGGACGGGGACGCTGGCTGCTTCTTTGCTGGATATGGATTTTAAATCCAGTGTTATTGCGGTTATGCTTGGCGTTATGCTGGCTGGCGTCATTATGGGCCTTGCTGCCTTCGGACTGCTGGGCGCGGTGGGAGCTATTTTCGGATGAGTTCCTTAGAACAGATTTGGCACTATCTGAATATGTCAGAACCATCTGGTTTTAGGTGAATATAATAATTTTTAGAATCGGTCGGAAAAGGAATCTTTACTTTCCCGGCCGATTCTTTTATACTGATTTTGCGTAATGCGTAATCCATATCATTGCTTTCATATGACAGACGTTTTAAAAGAAACTCTTTTTATGAATGAAATGCAATGGACGAGACATACGCAATGAATGACAAAGGGCAGGAAGTATAGATTCGTTCTGCCGCACAGAAATGGAGGAATTTGTATGGATATCATCTGTATGGGAGAAATGCTGATCGATTTTACTCCGGGCGCAGAAGCCCGTGTCTATAAAGGAAACCCGGGCGGAGCACCGGCGAATGCCTGTATCGCCATCGCAAGAAGCGGCCTGGAGACCGGTTTCCTTGGAAAACTCGGAAATGATGATTTCGGTAAATTTCTGAAAGCAACGCTTGAAGAGAACAATGTAAAAGTTCTTTGCCCGGAACTGACCGACGAAGCTGTGACAACCCTGGCCTTTGTTACCCTTTACGAAGGAGGAGAGCGTTCCTTCACGTTCGCCAGAAAACCCGGCGCGGATCTGCTTCTCTCGAAAGAAGATATTTCGGAAGATGCCATCGCAAATACAAAGATCCTTCACGCAGGTTCCTTCGGAATGTCCGGCAACCCAAGCCAGGAAGCCCATTTCCATGCCATGGATCTGGCAAAGAAGCACGGAAAGCTGATCAGCTATGATGTGAACTACAGAAACATGATCTGGAGCCTGGAGGATGCGAAGAAGGTTGTGGACAAGGTTCTGCCGTACGTGGACCTTCTGAAGATCTCCGATGAAGAGCTTGCCTTTGTCGGCGGCGAGGAGAATATTCCGAACCTGATGAAGGAAAATGGCATCTCTGTTGTGATCGAGACTCTTGGTGCTGCCGGCGCGAAGTATTTCTTTGGCGGAAACAGCGATGTAGTTGCCGGCCACAAAGTAAAAGCTGTCGATGCAACGGGCGCAGGCGATGCGTTCTGGGGCGGTTTCCTTGCCAGCCTGCTGATCAACGGTGTGGAGAAGAAGGAAGATCTGACAGAAGAACTTGTGAAGAAAGCACTGGTCTACGGAAATGCATCCGGCGGACTTTGCGTACAGAAGATGGGAGGCATCCCGGCCCTTCCGACAAGAGCTGAAATTGAAGCGTTCCAGTAATAAATAATTGGTGTGTAAGAAACTGTTTTTAACAGCAGTTTTGTGACTGCATATATGAAAGAAAGCAGCACATTAAAGAAAGCAGCACATTAAAGAAAGCAGCAAGGCTGCCGGCATTAAGCCGGCAGCCTTTTCTGTGCGGTAGAAAGCATCAATTTGATTCGGTTCAGCTGATTTACTTCGCTGGCGCCCGGGTCGAAGTCGATGGCTACAATGTTTGCGCCCGGATGCTGGCGGCGGATCTCCTTGATCACACCTTTTCCTACCACATGGTTCGGAAGGCAGGCAAAAGGCTGGGTGCAGACGATGTTGTCCACGCCCATCTGGATCAGCTCCAGCATCTCGCCGGTCAGGAACCACCCGTCACCGGTCTGGTTCCCCAGGGATACGATGTCCTTGGCCATATCGCCGAGATGGCGGATATGGGCGGGCGGATCAAAGTGAACGCTGCGGCGAAGCTCATCGGCCGCGGTCCTCCGAAGCCCTTCCAGGAAAGCGATGCCGGCATTGCCGACCAGGGCAGAACTCTTTTTCGTACCAAGGTATTCAGCCTTGAAGTTTGTGTTGTAGAAGCAGTAAAGCAGGAAGTCGATCAGGTCGGGAACGACAGCCTCGGCCCCTTCGCGTTCCAGAAGCTCCACAAGATAGTTGTTGGCAGCCGGCATGAACTTGACCAGGATCTCGCCGACGACCCCGACACGGGGTTTCACTTCATCCGTAATGGGAAGTCTGTCGAAATCCTTTATAATGGCACGGCACATCTTTTTGAACTCACGGTAGGTGGGTTTCCCTGCCACGAATTCGCAGCACTTCGCCTCCCATTTCCTGAACAGTTCGTTGGCGGAACCGGGTGTCTTTTCATAAGGACGCATCCGGTACAGACACCTCATGAAAATATCACCGAAAACGAGGGCGAACATGGCTCGCTTCACCGAGGCGTAGGTGAAGGAGAAGCCCGGATTGTCCTCCAGTCCGCTGAGGTTCAGGGAGATCACGGGGATCTGTTCCATTCCTGCCTTGCGCAGCGCACGGCGGATAAAGCCAATGTAGTTGGAGGCCCGGCAGCCGCCGCCGGTCTGCGTCATGATGATGGCGGTGTGGTTCAGATCGTATTTGCCGGATAGCAGCGCATCCATAATCTGTCCGACTACCATCAGGGACGGATAGCAGGCATCGTTGTTGACGAATTTCAGGCCAACGTCAACGGCCCCCTTATTGTCGTTCGGAAGCACTTCCACGTTGTAGCCGGAAGCACGAAGCGCCGACTGCAGCATGCCGAAGTGGATGGGCGACATCTGCGGGCAGAGGATGGTATAGCCGGCTTCCTTCATTTCCCTTGTGAAGGGAACCCTTTCGATGTTGGCCGGGCGGATGACTCTGGCCGAATCGTCCTGGTCCTTTCTGGCACGGATGGCTGCGATCAGAGAGCGCACGCGGATACGCGCGGCCCCCAGGTTATTTACTTCATCGATCTTCAGGCAGGTGTAGATCTTGCCCGAATTGTTCAGAATGTCTGCCACCTCGTCGGTGGTGACCGCATCCAGGCCGCACCCGAAGGAGTTCAGCTGGATCAGATCCAGATTGGCCTGGGTCTTCACAAAGTTGGCGGCGCCGTACAGACGGCTGTGGTACATCCACTGGTCAAGGACCATCAGGGGGCGTTCCACCGGGTTCAGCTGAGAAATGCTGTCTTCAGTCAGAACGGCCATGCCGTAGGAATTGATCAGTTCCGGAATACCGTGGTTGATCTCGGCGTCGATGTGGTAGGGACGGCCGGCAAGCACGATGCCGTGACGTCCGGTCTCCTTCAGGTACTGAAGGGTCTCTTTCCCTTTCTGGTACATGGCCTGACGGGTCAGCTCCATCTCGCTCCAGCCGGCTCTTGCAGCCTGTTCCACCTCGTTTGACGGAAGATCCGGGAAGGCTTTTTTCAGACCTTTGATGACGGTCTCCACGGAAGTGAAGGCGATGAACGGGTTCTCAAAACGGATGTGCTCTGTACGCAGCGCTTCCACATTGTTCTTGATGTTCTCCGCATAGGAGGTGACAATGGGGCAGTTGTAGTGGTTCTGGCTCTTGGACTCTCCGAACTCAGGCCGTTCATAGGGAATGCAGGGGTAGAAGATGAACTTGATCCCCTTGCGGATCAGCCATTCCAC
>CACZSG010000150.1 GCA_902783665.1 uncultured Lachnospiraceae bacterium
CAGGAACTGGATGAAGCAGAAATGGACCAGGTGGCCGGCGGCGCTGATGATGATTCATGCTGGACGGACTGGTGGTGTCTGGTAGCTTACAGGAGTGATGTTGAAGACGAAAACGGACATGATCTTATCTGTGCCATAGCCTGGCACTGCCTGACTGCTGCCATGCATACAGAGACCAATAACCGGGGAGCAGCCTGCTGGTCCAACTACAGATGTGTAAAATGGAGCGTCACCGGGTATTAAAGGAACGGGTGTTTTCGGCGGAAGGAGCAGACGATGCTGAATAAACTAAGAAAAGCGATTGACGAAAAAGGATGTGCAATTGGAACATTTCTGGGGGTATCAACTCCTCCGATCGTGGAAATACTGGGTTACACGGGGATGGATTTTGTCATTATCGATACAGAACATGGCCCCTATGATACCATGCCTGCATGCGATCTGATCAGGGCGGCTGACGGCATGGGCATGTCACCCATCGTGAGAGTTGCGGGGGTTACGCACAAGGAGATCCAGAGAGCCGTTGACAATGGAGCGGAAGGGATCATTATTCCGTGCCTCAGAGAAACAGAGGAGTTCAGAAAAGCAGTTGATCTGTGCAAGTTTCCGCCGGTAGGGAACAGAGGATTTCTGAAAGCCCGCGGAAGCGGATTTGGCAATGCGGAATGGGCACAGGGTTCTCTGGAAGAATTCATGAGCAGAAGCAATGAAAAAGCCCTTCTTCTTCCCCAGTGTGAAACCATGGAAGCCCTGGAAAACATCGAGGAGATCGTAAACATCGACGGAATTGACGGGATTTTTATCGGGCCCTTTGACCTCTCGATCAGCATGGGGATTCCGGGACAGTTTGATGCGCCGCAGTTCCGGCAGGCTGTCGCCAGAGTCCTGAAGGCGTGTAAAGATGCCGGAAAGCTGTGCATGATTTTCAGTACTTCCGTCGAAGCCGCAAAGGGCTACAGGCAGGAAGGGTTTGATGCGGTTGCCAACAGCATCGATACACTTATGTTCAAGAAAGTATACCAGGATATGATGGAAGAGATCCGGGACTGGCAACCCAGCACCTGATGGCCCAGGGTTACGGCTATGGCGGAGAAGGAGACTGGAAGGTTTCCGCCATGACATCTATCATGAAGGCCATGAGCGAAGGAATGACCGGCGGCACAGCCTTCATGGAAGACTACACCTACAATCTGGATCCGGCCGCAGGATGGATCATCCGGCGGCCGTTATTCTGTTTTTACATAAGTTGAGATAGAGATCCTTCAAGGGCTGGCTTTTGTATTTGGAAAAGAGGAATGAAGAATCAAAGCGGAGAGGCTGTAAAGCTTGAAAGTTCAGGCAAAATGAGAGGTGACAGAATTTACCCAAGAGGTAAATTATTGCCTTGACTAAATAAGATATCCATACTATCATTGATTTACCTCAAAGGTAAATCCGAAAGAGAGGCGAGGGCTTGGATATCACGTACAAGAACAACAAAATCAAAAAGGTTTGTACGGATGCCAAAACTGCAGAAAAAACCTACGGTAGAGAAATGGCTGATAAAATACATCAGCGTATAGATGAAATTGATGCTGCAGATACTGTTGAGATGATGATACAGTTTCATATCGGACGGTGCCATCCACTTACTCAGAACAGGAAAGGGCAATACGCAGTAGATTTGGTTCATCCGTACAGATTAGTGTTCGAGAAGAAAGGTGACAAAATCCAAATAGCAAACATTTTGGAAATAGTCGATTATCATTAATGGTCGAGAGGACAAGTCAAGGAGGCAGCACTATGGTGAGAAGTCGCAGTTATATTGCAACGCCACCTGGGGCGACAATTAAAGAGCAATTGAACGACAGAGGCATGAGCCAGAAGGAGTTTGCGGCCAGGATGGATATGTCCGAGAAGCATATCAGCAAGCTCATTAACGGTGATGTACAGCTTACACCGGAGACCGCTGTTAGATTAGAGATGGTTTTAGGTGTACCAGCTAAGTTCTGGAATAATCTGGAGGCAATCTACAGAGAGAAAATTATTAAGGCGAAAGCAGAAAATGCAATGGATGCCGATGCTGAAATGGCTAAACAGTTTCCTTATAGTGAGATGGCAAAGTTTGGATGGGTTCCCAAAACCAGGGAAGCAAAGGAAAAGGTAGTTTATCTGAGAAAATACTTTGAGGTTGTTGATCTCTCACTTCTTGGGAGTGAGCAAATTACAAGAATTGCCTGCAGACGTCTGGCAATTACAGAAAAAAGTGATTTGGCATTGATGGCATGGGCACAGGAGGCAAAGATTAAGGCGCGCGATATCCAAACCGCTCCGATAAATATCAAAGGTTTGATTACGGCTATGCCTGAGATAAGAAAAATGACGGTTCTTAAACCTGAGGAATTCTGCCCCCGGATCAAGAAATGTCTTGCGGATTGCGGAATAGCCTTAGTGTTTTTGCCCCACCTTAAAGGATCATTCCTTTAGGGAGCTTCTTTTATGGATGGGAACAAAATTGTCGTAGGGCTCACGGCCAGAGGTAAGGACGCTGACAAGTTTTGGTTCAGTCTGTTCCATGAACTTGCACACATTGCTCTTGGTCATGTGGGGCAGCTTAATGGCACATCTGAAGATGATGAGAATGCTGCGGATAAATGGTCTGGAGATATACTTATTTCATCCGATGATTTTGAAGCCTTCAGAAGGAATAAGGATTATTCAGAGAGTAGTGTACTCCAATTTGCAAAAGCGCAGGGAATTGCTCCAGGGATAGTAGTTGGAAGAATGCAGTTGGAAGGGATGATTAAGTACAGCATGCTGAATAATTTGAAAGAGAAATATGAAATAGCTGTTTAGAGGTATTCATAATATGCGTTTGGTTTGCACTTGATTCAGCAATATTCGCAGCATTGACATCCATGCAAGAACAACAAAATAAGACTGACAGATATGAAAATATGGTAAGGCGAAGAATATGAAGATACTGATTACAGGCTTTGAACCATTTGGTGAAGACACCGCGAACCCTTCTTATGAGGCAGTTAAGAAGCTTCCGCCTGTTATAGATACCTGCGAGATCGAAACCATAGAACTGCCAGTGTGTTTTGACAGCGGCAGTGCAAAGCTGCTGGATCTGCTTGACAGGAACTCTTACGATGCGGTGATCTGCACAGGTCTCGCCGGGAGCAGAACAGCAATCACACCGGAAGTCATTGCAGTGAATCTAAGGCATGCAAGGATTCCGGACAACGCAGGTTATCAGCCGGAATGGGAAAAAATCGTACCAGCCGGTGAGGACGGTCTGTTTTCAACACTTCCCGTCAGAAAGATGGTGGAACAGCTTGCAGAAGAAAACCTGCCGGCTGCACTTTCATTCTCTGCCGGAACCTATGTCTGCAACGAAGTCATGTACCGGCTGCTGGCATATCTTAAAGAAAATAAAAAAAACATTCCGGCCGGATTCATTCATGTTCCCTATGCCTCGGAAACGGTTCCGGGAGGCAGTGAATTGTTTTTCATGCCGCTGGGACAGATCACGAGAGGACTGGAACTTTGCATTCGTGCTCTGATTGATGAGATGGCACAGTAGGGATGCAATGCACCGGGAATCCTGCGCACAGTCGTAGTGCAATGTACAGGAGTTCCAGCGCACAGCAGGATATTCTTGCACCTTAAGACAGGATGCGGTAAAATATTTGTGAAAGAATTGACACCTGGAGGGAATATCCTCTGAAAAAAGGGAACAGGCAGTATTAAAGGAGGAAGTATAAATGATGAAAAAAGGTATGTTGGCTTTTGGCCTTCTGGCGATGTCTGTCATTGGGGGAAGTACCTGCCAGGCTTCCATTATCGCACCCTACGGACCGGGGCAGATCGGTTATACAGCTGTGGTGCTGTGCGAAAGCCTGAGCCTGCGCCAGGCGCCCGGCGTGGATTCCGAAGTGGTGCAGACGATGCATTACGGAGACAGGGTGATGGTGATGACGCAGGAGAACGGATGGGCGCAGTGCGCCATTTCGGACGACGTAAATGGAGGCCCCGAGGGCTGGATGAACACAGAGTACATGGCCATCGATCCGTCATGGTATAAGACAGATTCCGTTACGACAGTCTATGCCTGGAATGACACAGCAGCCTTGAAGGTGGCGGAACTTGACAAGGACACCATCCTTCCCATCCTGAAAGACGACGGAGACTGGCTGGTCGTCAGCCTGCGCGGCGCATCAGGCTGGATCTATAAGAACGATGCAGACCGGGCCGGTGCAGTCAGCAGCTTTGGCGCAGAGCAGAACGCCGGCACGACAGCAGACCAGAGCAGCAGCACCTCTGCAGGACAGAGCACCAGTACTTCCACAGACCAGGGCAGCACCACCGGCCAGAGTGAATGGACAGGAAAAGATTTTGGTGAGGGCGCAGGCCTGGAAGACAATTGGGCAGACCTCGGTTACGGCAGCGACACCACCACCCAGAGTGAGTGGACAGGAAAAGATTTTGGCGAAGGCGCAGGCCTGGAAGACAACTGGGCAGACCTCGGTTACAGCAGCGACACCACCACCCAGAGTGAGTGGACAGGAAAAGATTTTGGCGAAGGCGCAGGCCTGGAAGATAACTGGGCAGACGCAAACTAAATAACGGATCAGCCCCGTTTTATCACAAGGATCATGGTGGCTCCTGTAAAGTGCGAACATAAACAGCTGATGCAGGATGCGGTTTAAACAGGGAGGAAATACACATGGCAGAAACTTACAACATTTGTCTGGATGTAGGCGGCACCAAGGTGCTCGGAGTGATCTTCAACAAGAAGAAGGAGATCATCTACCGGCTGAAAAAGAGATCCAAGAGCGGCGGCAACGAGGCCAATGATGTAGAAGGCGTTATCGTAAGTGTCGTGGAAGAGATGCTTAAGGAAACGGGCATCAAAAAAGACCAGATCAACGCGGTCGCGTCATGCGCGCCGGGTGTCATCGACCAGGATAAGGGAATCGTCCTGTTTACGCCGAACCTGCCCTGGAGAAATTATGACATGAAAAAGTCCATGGAGAAAAAGCTGGGTCTTCCCTTCTTCGTGGGCAATGACGTGAACCTGGGCGTGCTCGGCGAGTATAAATACGGCTGCGCGCAGGGTTATAAAAACGTTGTAGGTTTCTTTGTCGGCACCGGCATGGGCGGCGGACTGATCCTGAACGGAAAGCTTTTTACCGGCAACCAGTTCAAGGGTGCTGAGTACGGGCACATGATCCTGGATCCCGAAGGCCCGCTGTGCAACTGCGGACAGCGCGGCTGCCTGGAGGCTTTCTCCAGCAAGCAGGGCATGAGCAGCTACATCCGTCAGCAGGTATCCCGCGGCAGAGAGAGCATGATGGCGGAAGCCGTCGCGGACGGCGTATTCCGCAGCAAAACCCTGAAAAAGGCACTGCTTGAAGGGGATGCCGTGGCAATGGAAGCTGTGGACCGTGCCTGCCATTACCTGGCTGTCGCGACCGGCAACATGATCAATACCATCAGCCCGGACCTGGTCGTCTATGGCGGCGGCGTGATCGAGGCGGAGGGAGATATCTTCCTTGAGAAGATCCTGGCGGAAGTGGACCGCTACTGCATGCCGTCCATCCGCAAAACGGTGGAACTGAAGAATGCCGCGCTCGGGGATGACTCGGTGGTATACGGCTGCCTGGCGCTGATCGAGCAGAATATGAAGAAATAAAAGAAAAGCTGCCCTCCCTGTTTTCAAGGGAGGGCTTAATTGATGATTGATAAGGAGTCCTGCGGATGGTAATATTTCCGTAGGATTTTTTGTGCAGAGAGGAGGTCTGGGCAGTGCATTTAATAAACGATGGATTCAGGGACGGCCGGCGGGCAGCAGGATTCGCGGGTGCCGCCGCGGCTCTGTCAGTGATGCTGTCGGCAGCCTTGTTCTTTCATATGGCAGCAGGCGCCGAGAGCAGCGGAAGCGGCAGTGAAGTGGCCGTAAATGAAAATGGCATCCTGACGGTCGGCTATGTGATGATCGGCGCCGAGTCCGACTGGCGGCTGGCCTGCAATAAATCCGTGGAGGAGGCATTTACCCGGGCAAACGGGTACTCACTGATTGTGAGCGATGCCCAGCAGAAGCCGGAGAAGCAGATCAAGGCTGTGAGAGAGTTTATCAACCAGGAAGTCGACTATATTCTGCTCAACCCTATTATTGAATCGGGCTGGGAGGCCTCCCTGGAGGAGGCGAAAGAGGCCGGCATTCCGGTGATCACCTTCGACCGGGAGGTGGACGTGGAGACCGAGGATGCCTACATCGCCTGGCTCGGCTCGGATTTCTATCTGGAGGGGGAAAAGGCCTGTGCGTGGCTGGAGGCTTTTCTGGAAGAAAACATGCCGGATGAGAGGAAGGATGACGGGATAGGAATCGTTCATATTCAGGGGACCATGAATTCCTCCGCGCAGCTTGGGCGGACGAAGGCGCTGGATGATGCCCTTGAAAGGAATGCGTCGCTGAAGCTGCTGGACCGGCAGAGCGGGGATTTTACCACCGCCAAGGGAAAAGAGGTCATGGTGGATATGCTCGCCCGGTTCGGTGAGGAGATAGAAGTCGTCTACTGTGAAAATGACAACGAGGCCTACGGCGCCATCGACGCCATCCGCGAAGCGGGCCGGACCCC
>CACZSG010000151.1 GCA_902783665.1 uncultured Lachnospiraceae bacterium
GAAGCATCCTCCGGCCAAGTATATTGTTTTCATGTCTTCCTCCCCATTTTCACCTTACGGTCTGTCCGGTATAGCCATTAATTCCGCCGATACTTCTGGCGGCTTCATATCCCATCTTTGAAAGAGCCAGAACAGCGGAATATTGATGCTTCCGGGAATGTGCCCGGCCGCATACTCTTCCTTCGAGCGCACATCCAGCAGGACCGCGTTCTTATGCTCCCGGAACTGCTTTACGCCTTCATTTATATCTGAGCCTGTGAAAAAATCAAAAATACTCATACAAAACCTCCGGCAGGCCACGCTGTTCACTGACAGGGTGTAACTTTCAGGCAAAAAATAATCTGCTCACTCCAATATCTTCACGGGCTTCCACCTCAGAAAGTCCCCGGATACCAGCTGGTAGGTCCGTCCCCGGAACTCTCCGTGAATACTGTCATGAAATCTGCTTTCGCCATGGCAGTGCGCGTAGATCACCTGCTCCGCGCCATATTCCTCCGCAATATCGGTAAACCCGCTGCGCTCTTCCAGAATGTTGGTAGGCGGATAATGCAGGAACATGATGTACTTCCGATACCCGTCAGCCTTCGCCAGTTCGAAGGACTTCCGAAGCCGCTGAAGTTCCCGTTCCACAAGCTTCTTTGCATGAATTTCCGCTTCCTCGTCCCAGCCCATGATCCGGCCGCGGCGGTCAAGGTAAAAGGGGCCCTCGAAAGTGAACCCTTTTGTGCCTACAAGGGCGTAATCCTGATATGTCTCATAGCTGTCCTGCAGGAACGTAAGCTCCGGCTGATATAGGGCGTTCAGCTGTCCGGTCTTCTTCACATCCCAGAACATGTCGTGATTGCCCCTTGTCAGGATCTTCCGGCCGGGCAGATCCCGGATATACTGCAGATCCAGTTCACATTCCGGCAGGTTCTTTCCCCAGCTGTGATCGCCGACCAGGACCAGGGTGTCTTCATCCGTCAGCAGCTTCCCGCAGTTTTTCCGGAACTTTTCTTCATGGTTTTTCCATACCCGGTCATGCAGCTGGCCCGGTGCTTTCAGCACGGACTGGTAATGAAGATGCAGATCGCCTATTGCATAAAGACTCATTGTTGATTGCCTCTTTTCCTCAGCGACGGATTATTCATGATCTGCCATTCCGTCAGAAAATCATAAAGCCCGTCCTGCGACAGAACACCGCGTTTCAGATCAGCCGGCAGCAGTCCTGCTTCATCCGCCTCATAATCCTCCTGCCATTCGCCGGAAGTATAATACTCTTCAAGAAGCCTGACCTTCATCCGTGTCTCTTCCCCGGAAGCTGCTGTTTCAGGGGATATGCTCCGCACTTCATCAAAGAGACTCTCATAAAAGGATACTCGTTCTGCCCTGTTTAAGGGCTGAAAGCGGCGGATCTCTTTTCCGTCACGCTCTACGGTTTCATTCCACATATCCGCCGGCCGGACCCATATCCCATTGGTTCCGTACAGCGCCTGGTAGACCACCATTGGCTCTGTTGTTTCACTATGCCGCGCAACAGAAAGCACCCGGTAATAATTTCCTTTGAAATGCCGGTACAGGCCAGGTGCTATTGCCGCCGCGGCTTCTTCATAAGTCATGGCTCATCCTCCCGTCAATCATCCATATCCAGCCCGTAGTACAGCATTTCATTGTAGCTTGCATTTGCCTCTTCACTGGCCTTTTTCTCTCTCCAGGCTGCGATCTCACTGCAGATCGCGAGCATTTCATCTACCACCAGTTCTTCGGTCTTCGGCTTTACATTGACCAGATAAGATATCATTCTTTCCATCGCTCTCGGGCTGCCGAGATTTTTTGCTACTGCCAGCCCCAGTTCCTCACGGAAGCCCAGTCTGACCATGGTCTGAACCAGCCTGTCTTTTGTCCGGATCCACTCTGTATCTGCCAACGCTCTCTTCCTCCAGCTTCTGCTAAAATCTCATCTGCATCTGTTTTATCACAACATCGCGGACATGTCCAATCGGTCGCAAGCTTTTCTGGTTTATATGCTTTCATTTAGCCATACACCTCATTTATACGCGAAAAGAGCAGGCCCGAAATCCTTCGAATCCTGCTCTTGAAAAGTACAATAGGACGGTTAGATCCTGCTAGCTATTAGTAAGATTCCGCATGGTCTGCCTCTTTCTCTGTCTGTTTTCGAAACGCCTGCTGATCGTTGTCCTACGCCTCGAATGTCTTTGCCACATCCTGGAGAAGCTGCCGGATCGGCAAGTGCTGCGGACATACCTTCTCACATTTTCCGCACTTGATACAGTCGGAAGCTTTACCGTGTTCTCCACCGGTGATGATGTTGTTGTAATAGTACCCGGTATTCCAGTTGTGGAATGCCTCATGGGCATTCTTTGCGGCAAACAGATCCGGGATACGGATCCCCTTGGGACATGAGCTTTCCTCGATGCAGTACCGGCAGGCAGTGCAGGGAATCAGGTCCAGGCTGCGGAAGATCTCGCATACCTTCCGTACTGCATCCAGCTCTGTTTCATCGAGCGGCCGGAAGTCCTTCATCGCGCTTTAGTTATCCTGCATCTGCTCCATGCTGCTCATGCCGGAGAGGACCATCGCCATGTTCGGGAAGCTGGCTGCGAAGCGGATCGCATAGCTTGCGTTGCTGCCGCCGTGAAGATCACGCAGGATCTTATCCGCCTCTTCCGGAAGATTTACAAGGCTGCCTCCCTTGACCGGTTCCATTACGACCACTGGCTTCCCATGCTTTTCGCAGACCTCATAGACCTTGCGGCTTTCCACCGAAGCATCCTCATAGTCCGCATAGTTGAACTGGATCTGGACGATCTCGATCTCCGGATGCTCCGTCAGGATCATGTCCAGGACATCTGCCTTGTCA
>CACZSG010000152.1 GCA_902783665.1 uncultured Lachnospiraceae bacterium
ACATCTTGCATGCTAGCATGTTAGTGCTATAATATAGTATAGAGATTCTTCTGTCTATGTCTTCAATTCGTGAGAGGTGACAAAAATGTTTGATGTCCTGATAATCGGCGGTGGTGTTGTCGGAAGCGCGATCGCCCGTGAACTGAGCCGCTACCGCCTGAAGATCGGTGTTCTTGAAAAAAACCCGGATGTATGTTTTGAGACGTCCGGAAGAAACACAGGGGTCTGTCATGGCGGATTTGCCTATGACATCGGGTCTTTAAAGGCAAAGCTCTGTGTGGAAGGAAACCGGATGATGGGAGATCTGGCCAGGGAACTGGACTTTCCCTTCAAAAGATGCGGAAAAGTGCTGGTTGGAAACACACCGGAGGAATACGAACGCCTTCAGGAAGTGATTAGGCAGGGGGAAGCCAACGGCGCCACTGGTCTTCATATGATTGACGATCAGGAGCTGCATGCCTTGATTCCGGGCGTGATCGGCAGATTTGCGCTGCTTTCCGAAAACAGCGGCATTCTTGATCCGTTCCTGATGACCGTCGCCCTTGCGGAAAATGCCGTGCACAACGGAGTTCAGTATTTTCTGGAACATGAAGTGACAGGCATTGTCAGAAATGAAGACGGTTATACCGTGACCGCAGGCGGAGAACTGTTCCGCAGCCGCTGGGTCGTGAACAGCGCCGGGCTTGGCTGCGGGAAGATCTCGGACATGCTGGGCCTGAAAGGGTACAGAGTGATCGGGTCCAAGGATGATTACATTTTACTGGACCAGCGGCTTGGGAAAGATCTGCCCATGCCGATCTATACGGTTCCGTCCAATACATATATGGGAATTCATGTAACAGTCACGACGGACGGAAATGTCCTGCTGGGCCCCACAGCGGAAGATACGGACAATCTTTCCTGGTACGGCGTGGAGCAGAAGAATATTGACTATCTTTACAAGGCGGCCATGGACCTCTGGCCTAATTTCACCAGAGGGGACTATATCCGCACCTATTCCGGGATCCTTCCGAAGTGGGTGGATGAAAACGGGAAAATCCAGGACTATAAGATCGAGATCGTGGATGAAGCCGCGCCGAATGCGGTCAACCTGGTGGGCATCGAATCTCCGGGCCTTACGGCCGCGGTGGCAATTGCCCGCTATGCGATCAGCCTGATGCTGGAGAGAGAACACTTTGCACCCAATGAAAACTTTGACCCCATCAGGCACGGGATCCGCAGATTTGCCGATATGACTGAAGAAGAACAGGCAGAGGCCATCCGTCAGAACCCTGATTACGGGGAACTGGTCTGCCGGTGCCAGAAGGTCACCCGGGCGGAACTGCTGCAGGCAGTCCATAATCCGCTGGGGGCAAAGACCATGTCAGGCATCAAATTCCGCACCAGGGCCATGATGGGAAGATGCCAGGGCGGATACTGTCAGATGCGGATGTCCCGCATGCTGGAGGAAGAATGCCAGCTGAAGGAAACACAGATCAGACTTCACAGACCGGGATCGGAACTCTTTTTCGGTAAAGTGCGGGAGGTATGAGACATGGAAAATCAGATCACACGAAAAGTTGATGTCCTGATCGTCGGCGGTGGTCCGGCCGGTCTTGCTGCTGCACTGCGTCTCCACGAAAAAGGTGTCCGCAGCATTCTGATCGTGGAAAGAGAAAATCAGCCTGGCGGAATTCTGAGACAGTGCATTCACGATGGTTTCGGGCTGGCCAGATTCGGAGAAAGCTTCAGCGGTCCGGAATATGCCCAGCGTTTTATTGACGCGGTAGAAGAGAAAAACATCGAATTAATGACAAATGCGGCGGTAACCGCCATCGAACCCGGCCGCACGGATGAAGCAGAGGACGGAGAAAACTGCTGCGGTCAGCTTCTGCACCGGGTCACCGTTGTGACCAGGGAAGGCCTTCTGATCTGCAGCGCAAAGGCGGTGATCCTTGCGATGGGCTGCCGGGAAAGGACCAGGGGAGCCCTGGCGATACCCGGAGAGCGGCCGGCCGGCGTATTTACCGCCGGGGTGGCGCAGGCCTACATCAATCTTTATAACCGGATGCCGGCTAAAGAAGTTGTGATCCTCGGCTCCGGTGACATTGGCATGATCATGGCCAGAAGGCTGACGCTGGAAGGTGCCCATGTAAAGGCTGTCTACGAGGTCCAGCCCTATCCGAGCGGCCTTCCGAGGAATATTCAGCAGTGCCTGAAGGATTACGGAATTCCGCTTTATCTTTCAAAAACCGTTACTCAGATCCACGGAGGTACCAGACTGGAGGGCGTAACGGTCTCCCAGGTAGATGAACACATGAGGCCGGTCCCAGGAACGGAGGAGTATGTACCTTGTGATACGCTGATCCTCTCCGTCGGACTGATTCCGGAGAATGAGCTTTCGATCGATGCCGGCGTGGAGATCGATCCCCGCACCAGAGGTGCCGTGGTGGATGAGACGTTCTGTACGTCTGTGCCAGGGATCTACGCGGCTGGAAATGTGCTGCATGTCCATGACCTGGTCGACTATGTTTCTCTTGAAGCAGAAGCCCTTGCGGAATCTGCTGCCGGTTATGTTCTGAAGGCGGAGAAAGAAACACCTGCTTCCGGGCATGGGGCAGCTGCTTCGGATGAATGCGGGAAGACAGCGGAACAGACGGTGAAGAAGGAAGCTTCCATCCGGTGTCTGCAGGGCATACATCATACCGTGCCCCAGAGGGTCTGCAAAGCGGAACCGTTTACGCTTTCGCTCCGGGTGACAAAACCCATGAGAGATATCTGCATCGTTGCCAGACAGGGTGAGAAGGAGATCGGAAAAAAGAAAATGAAGAAAGCCCTGCCTGCCGAAATGATCCAGTTTCAGGTCTGCCCGCTGTCTGCGGATGAAGAAGTGGAGGTGAGTATCCGGTGACAAAGGAATATACATGCATCGTATGTCCGAATGGATGCGAGATCCTTGCCGACTGTTCGGAAGGAATTGAAAATGTAAAAATAACAGGTGCCTCCTGCAAAAGAGGGGAAGCCTATGTCATGCAGGAACTGACGGACCCGCGCAGGACCATCTCCACATCCGTGGC
>CACZSG010000153.1 GCA_902783665.1 uncultured Lachnospiraceae bacterium
GGCAGCTGTCTTGAAGGCCATTTCGGAAGAATCTACCGGATGGTAAGAACCATCATACAGTACGGCTTTTACGCCTACAACAGGATATCCGGCAAGGGGTCCCTTTGTGCAGGATTCCTGGATTCCCTTTTCAACTGCGGGGAAGTAGTTCTTCGGAACAGCTCCGCCGACGACTTCCTGTGAAAATTCGTACGGCTCTTCCAGATTTCCGGACGGTGAGAAGCGCATCTTTACATGACCATACTGGCCGTGTCCGCCGGACTGCTTCTTGTACTTGGAATCCACATCGGAGCTCTTGCGCAGGGTCTCGCGGAAAGCGACACGCGGTTTGCTCAGTTCAACATCCACTTTATATTTGGTGAGCAGCTTGCTGACGATGATATCCAGGTGCTGGTCGCCCATGCCGTAAAGGAGAGTCTGGCGGTTCTCACCGTCGTTGACAGCCTTCATGGTAAGGTCTTCCTGCGCCATCTTTGCAAGTGCCTGTGCAACCTTATCTTCCTCGCCTTTATTCTTGGCTGAGTATCTCTTATAGGTATAAGGAACGGATACTTCGATCTTTCCGATCTGAATGGGTGCTGCCTTTGTAGCAAGGGCATCTCCGGTGGAGGCATTCAGCTTGCCGATGGCTCCGATGTCGCCTGCGTGCAGTTCTTTGACTTCCAGCGGCTTGCTTCCTTCAAATACATAGAGCTTGCTGATACGCTCTTCATTGTCAGCCGTGACGTTATAGAGAGTATCGTCGCTCTTGATCACGCCGGAAGCAACCTTGATCAGGGAATATTTACCGATGAACGGGTCAACGATGGTCTTGAAGATAAACGCGGATTTATCTTTCGCATCGCTGTAGTCGGCATCAAATGCGTCACCGGTCTTCGTGTTGGTTCCGCTGATCTTTCTTTCAGCCGGGCTGGGCAGATAGCTGACGATATCGTCAAGCAGATCCCTTACGCCCTGAAGAGAGGTGCTGGCTCCAACCAGAACAGGAACGATAGCTCCTTCTTTAACGTTCTGTCCGAGAGCGTCCACGATCTCCTGCTCTGTGAACTCATCCCCTTCAAAGTAGCGGTCCATCATCTCTTCGTTGGTCTCTGCGATGGCCTCGATGAGGGTGGTCCTGTACTCTTCCAGTGTGTCCTCGAGAGCGCCGGGAACATCACAGTTCGTATCGGCGTTCTTGCCGGCATATTTCTTGCCGCTCATTCCGACAACATCAACAAAGCCGGTCAGGGCATTGTTCTCGCGAACCGGAATCTGCAGCGGGGAGATCTTTGTCCCGTAGATTTCTTTCAGAGCATCCACTGTTCCTGCAAAGTCCGCATTCTCACCGTCAGAGTTGGAGACAAAGAGGATACGCGGCAGATTATATTTATCGCAGAGATCCCAGGCTTTCTCGGTTCCGACATCGACACCCGTGCTCTTTCCGTTTACTACGATAACAGCTGCGTCTGCGGCAGCGGCTGCTTCTTCAGCCTCTCCGAGGAAATCGAAATATCCGGGAGTGTCCAGTACGTTCACCTTCACATTGTTCCAGATAATGGGGACCATGGTGGTGGAGATTGAAAATTTTCTTTTGATCTCTTCTTTATCGTAATCACTGATGGTGTTTCCATCAGTTACATTTCCCATACGGCTCGTAATTCCGGACAGATTTGCCATGGCCTCTACGAGGCTGGTCTTTCCGGCTCCGCCGTGACCCAGGATCACAACATTGCGGATCTTGTCTGTTGTGTAAACATTCATAGTCAAATACCTCCAATTGTTTAATCGAGGGGAATTCCCCATTAGAACTTATTTTACGCATAAACGTATTTGAATGCAAGTGTTTTATTCATTTTCACAAAGATTTTTCGGATTGTTGACACTTTTTCTCTCTCATTGTACAATCTTCTCTTGGGGAAAAGCAGGAAAGGAGATCAAAATGAACCAAATTCAGAAATTCGGTTTTTTCGGTCTGGGACTGATCGGGGGCTCACTGGCAAAAGCCCTGAAAAGAAGCATGCCCGAATGCAGCATCGCCGTCTTCACCAGAACGCGGGAGAAAGCGGAACAGGCCCGCCGGGACGGAATTGCGGATACTGTCTGTTCTTCTCTTTCGGATCCGGCATTTTCACAGTGTGACATCATTTTTCTGTGTGCCCCGGTAGACGCGAACATTGAGGCGCTTCAAATACTGAAGGATCTTGTTCCTTCCTCCTGTATCCTGACGGATGTGGGAAGCGTAAAGACGGATATTCATCTGGCCGCCGCGCAGATGGGACTCGGCGGCAGGTTTATCGGCGGACATCCCATGACCGGTTCGGAAAAAAGCGGGTACCAGTATGCAGTTCCTCATCTTTTTGAGAATTCCTACTATATTATTACTCCATCCGAGGGAACCAGCCAAAAACAGCTTGAAGCATATCAGGAACTGGTCCGCATGATCGGTGCCCTTCCGCTGCTTCTGGATTACAGAAAACACGATTTTGCCACCGCCGCCGTCAGCCATCTGCCGCATCTCATCGCGGCTTCACTGGTCAATACGGTCCATACGCTGGACGGAACGGATCAGCTGATGAAAATGATCGCTGCCGGAGGTTTCAAGGATATCACCAGGATTGCTTCCTCTTCCCCTGAAATGTGGGAGCAGATCTGTCTCGAGAACCGGGAGAATATTTCAAAGGTCATGGATACTTTTATCAGCCTGCTCGAGGAGTCCCGCACAGCCATGCAGACGGACAACGGCGAAGAGATCAATGCCATGTTCCGGGAATCCAGGGATTACAGGAATACCTTCACGTCCTCGCCTTATGGGTTCATCAATAAAACATACCGGATCTTCTGTGATATTCTGGATGAGTCCGGGGCTATTGCCACCATCGCCACCATTCTTGCGGTCAACCGCATTAATATCAAGAATATAGGCATCATTCACAGCCGTGAATTTGAGGAGGGAGTGCTTCAGATCGATTTCTATGAGGAAGAACCCTTCCGGAAAGCCGTACAGGTGCTCGAACACCACCGCTACCAGGTC
This sequence comes from uncultured Lachnospiraceae bacterium, assembly GCA_902783665.1. Taxonomy (GTDB): domain Bacteria; phylum Bacillota; class Clostridia; order Lachnospirales; family Lachnospiraceae; genus Choladousia. Next base: position 3,014 of record CACZSG010000153.1, read on the forward strand.
TGGATACGCTAGGTTTCCGGACACAGATAATCAACAGACATTTCAGACAGCCGTTCCGGCATACAGCACGCGGACGGATAAACGGGAGGACAGACATGACGATACAGCCGGCAGTCTCATTAAAGGGAAAGCTTCAGGTTCCCGGTGACAAATCCATTTCACACCGCAGCGTGATGCTGGGCGCAATCTCCGAAGGCGTTACAGAAGCCGAAAACTTCCTGGCGGGGGCGGACTGCCTCTCCACCATCAGCTGTTTTCAGCAGATGGGCGTCCGGATCCTGAGAGAAGGGACCCGGGTACGCATTTACGGAAAAGGCCTGCATGGTCTGACAAAGCCTGAAGATGTCCTTGACGCAGGAAACAGCGGTACGACCGTAAGACTTCTTTCCGGTATTCTTTCGGGGCAGGAATTCTCCTCGGAGATCACCGGAGATGACTCGATCCGCCGCCGCCCCATGAACCGGGTGATCCGGCCGCTTACCATGATGGGAGCCGATGTCCGTGCCAGATATGAAAACAGCTGCGCACCGCTGATCATCACCGGAAGACCTCTGACCGGTATCTCCTACCAGTCTCCGGTCGCCTCGGCTCAGGTCAAGTCCTGTGTTCTTCTGGCCGGTCTGTACGCGGATGGCCCCACCTCCGTCACCGAACCCGCACTTTCCAGGGATCATACCGAACGCATGCTTCGTTATTTCGGCGCAGACCTGACAAGCAGCGGCACGACTGCTTCACTCCTGCCCGGCCGCCCGCTCTGCGGGTCCGGGATCCGTGTTCCCGGCGACATCTCTTCCGCGGCATACTTCATCGCGGCTGCCTCCCTGATCCCGGGATCGGAGATCATTCTCGAAAACGTGGGCATAAACCCCACCCGTGACGGTTTTCTGCGCGCAGCCGCACAGATGGGCGCCGATATTCAGATATTACGGGAGTACAGCGACGGTCCCGAACCGGCTGCGGATCTCCTGGTCCGCTCTGCCAGGCTGCACGGCACCACGATCGAAGGGGATCTCATTCCGGCTCTGATCGATGAAATTCCCATGCTGGCGGTCATGGGAGCCTTTGCCGAAGGAACCACCGTTATCCGGGATGCTTCAGAGCTGAAGGTAAAAGAATCCGACCGTATCGCCACGATCACCGAGAACCTTCTTGCCATGGGTGCAGATGTGACCCCCGCGGAGGACGGATTGACGATCCGTGGAGGCGCCCCTCTGAAAGGCTGTGTGATCGATCCGCATATGGACCACCGGATCGCCATGAGCTTCGCTGTAGCCGCTCTGGCAGCGGACGGTGAGTCACGCCTGCTGCAGAAAGACTGCGTCAGCATCAGCTACCCCATGTTTTTCCGGGATCTTTCGGCATTGGCAGGTTCATGAAAATAAGATCCGGCCGGATACGTCAATATCCGGCCGGATCTTTTTAATAACTTCTTTCAGATCTGTATTTCAAATCTGTATTTCAAATCTGTATTTCAAATCTGCATATTCAGATCTGTATTTTCAGATCCTCATTTTCAGATCATTTTAAAGCCCTTCAGTTCCAGGCACTCCTGTACTTCCCATATATCATCCGTATGAATGACCATGACAGGCATTCCAGAATCTCTGTTAAAAGAAAGGTAAATATAGTTTACGTTGATATTGCTTTCTGACATGGCGCGGAGCACCGTATCCAACGCTCCCACCCGGTCATCCACCTCGATGCCGAGAATATCGGTAAGCTTTACCATATAGCCTTCAGCTTCGAGAGCGGCTTTTGCTTCATTCGGGCTGCTGACGATCATCCGGACAATCCCGTACTCGGCACTGTCGTTCGTCACAGACCCCCAGATATTAATATTATTGTTCAGGAGCACATGCGTGATCTTCTGCATGGTGCCCCTCTGATTCTCCGCAAAAACGGAAACCTGCTGCAGCATATTTGTTCATCTTCCTCTCTTAATAGTCTCTCTAATCTGCCAGATGGAAAGTCTGAATCAGCAGGATCCAGCTGAGTCCGTAGTAAGCGACTACGGCGACCAGGTCGTTGATCGTGGTAATCAGCGGACCGGAAGCAACGGCAGGGTCCATACCAAGTTTATGGAACGTCATGGGAATGACCGTTCCGAGCATACTGGAAATCACGGTGGCCATAACCAGAGCCAGTCCTATGCAGGCAGACACCGCAAATGAGAACGGCATGGGTCTTCCCTTAAAGAAGGTAATATACAGGCCGACCAGGATAAAGGACAGGACTGCCAGGATAAGACCGTCGCAGAAACCGACCCTCATCTCTTTGCCTACCAGGCCCAGCTTCTGCTTGCCTGTCAGGTTCTCATCCATCAGGACACGGATGGTCACAGCCAGCGACTGTGTACCGGTATTACCGGCCATATCCAGGATCAGCGACTGGAACGCCATGATCAGCGTCAGCTGCGAAACGACCCCTTCAAACACACCGACCACCGTTGAGACGACCATGCCCAGACACAGAAGTACGATCAGCCATGGAAGCCTTTTCCTCATACTGTGGGTCAGCGGCTCCATCAGATCCTCTTCCGCGGTAAGACCTGCCAGCTTAGCATAGTCTTCACCGAGCTCTTCATCGATCACTTCCACGATGCTCTGGGAAGTGATGACGCCAAGCAGGTGATTGTTATTGTCCAGTACCGGTATTGAGTTCTCGGAATAGTCCTTCAGTCTTTCGATACAGTCGTCGATATCTTCCGTACCGTATACATACGGATAGGAAGTCACGATCAGATCCATCAGGCTGGTATCTCTTCTGGCGATGATCAGCTCTTTCAGATCCAGAGCCCCGTAAAAGGCTCCCGATTCGTCGACCACGAAAAGCGTGGAGATATTGTCATTTCTGGAAGCCTGATCGATCAGGGAAGTCATGGCTTCCTTCACGGTAAGGTTCTCCCTGATGACAATGAAGTTGGTGCTCATCCGGCTACCGATCTCGTCCTCGTCGAAGGAAGCGATCAGGGCCACATCCCTTTTGGCATCATCGTCCATCAGCTCCAGGAGAAGTTCCCGTCTGTTTTTTTCTATGGCCCGAAGGACCTCCACGGCAGCATCCGACTCCATGTGAGAAATGATGATCGCCGCTTTCTTCAGGTCCATCTCTCCAAGGTAGGATCCGGCATCCTTTACCTCGGTGTACTCCATAATATTGGAGAGAATATCCGCATGCAGGATCCGGTAGAGTTTTTTCCGTTCCTGCTCTGTCAGCATCGGAAGGACTTCCGCTATATCGTTCTCATGGTAGTCCTCCAGTTTTTCGCACATTGCCTTTGGCGAAGTGTTGCTGCGGATGATCTTTATGATCTCTTTTTCATAATCCGGTTTTCTGGAACTGAGTTCTTCTTCGGAAAGTTCCGCCGTACCGGGTTCTTTCAGATTATTATCCATCCCAAACCTCCTTACGCACTTATTATGACGCTGCCTTCTGCATCCGGCAGAGGCGGAGGATTTCCGCCCGGCAGCATCAGACGCACAAAAACAAGGCCCTTGTTTTTAAGCGCCAAATAACAGTAACGATAGTTCGAATCTGGAACAGTCAAAGAAATGTGTGCAGATATCAGTGAACATGGCGGACAGCAGCTGTGCCTGTCATGTACGACAAAGGATCGTCATCTTCTCTGACTGTGCAGCAACTTCGACCATGACCGTCACAATTATCCACCAATGTTCACCTGCCTTTCTCCTGAAATGAACGCAGCCCTGAATCAGGCTCCGGAAGGGACTCCAAAAAATCCCTGCAGCTCAGTATACCTCTTTTTCACGGTTACCGCAACAAAAAAAGAAAAATACCCCCGAAGAGGTATTTTTCTGTATCGTTTCTTCCATCTGCCGGCCTTTGCCGCTCAGTTATCCCGGCCAGTGCACCGCGCACGGCATCAGTCCAGGTCCATGTTGAGAAGCTCATAGCTTCTCCGGATCAGTTCCGGATCTTCGGAAGTGTTTTCTATGGTCACCGTCCCTTTATGTCCGTTTCTTAAAAGTCCGGCGACAGAAAGTCTCCGCTTCAGCTCCCTGGCCGTACCGAAGCTTCCGTCGATCAGCGCCACCTTCCTGTCCTTCAGGAAGGCCCGCAGTTCCCGCCTAAGGAACGGATAATGGGTACAGCCAAGCACGATCGATTCCGTACGGTCGTTCAGGTACGGGCCTACCACCCGTTCCAGATACGCGTCCAGCTGTTCCCCTTTCAGGGTACCGGCCTCCACGAACTCCATCAGTCCCTCGCAGGGGATGGGAATGATCTCGGCCTGGTCCTGATAGCGGGCCAGAAGTCTGCCGAATTTTTCCTGCCGGATCGTCATGGGCGTTGCCATGACAAGGATCCGTCCCCCTTCACCGGATTCCACTGCCGGTTTGATAGCCGGTTCAATGCCGACCAGGGGCAGCTGGGGGTAACGCTGTCTCAGGGATGCCACCGCCGCGCCGGTAGCTGTATTACAGGCGACGGCCAGTCCTTTGATGCCCCTGTCAAGCAGCTGCTCCACAACGGCATATGTCAGAGCCCTGATCTCCTCCCGGGGCCTGGTCCCGTAAGGTGCATGGGCCGAATCCCCGATATAGATAAAATCTTCCTCCGGCATCAGGCGGACTGCCTCCCGCAGGACGCTGATCCCGCCCAGGCCGGAATCCATAAAGCCGATCGGCTGTTCTGAATTCAGAATCACAGCTGGCTCTCCAGTACTTCTTTCGCTTTTGCAAGGGCTGCATCGATCCCGTCCGGATTTTTGCCGCCTGCCTGCGCCATGTTCGGTCTTCCGCCGCCGCCACCGCCGACAAGAGCCGCGATGCCTTTGATCAGGTTGCCGGCATGTGCGCCCTGCTTCATGGCACCTTCTGTCGCAGCGGCGATCAGGTTAACTTTTCCGTCCTTCTCGGAAGCCAGAACGACGACGCCTTCTCCAAGTTTTTCCCTCTCCTGGTCAGCCAGGTCGCGAAGGCCGTTCATATCCACATCCGTCATCTTCGCTGTCAGCAGTTTAAGGCCTTTCACCTCAACCACCTGATCGGAAGAACTGCCGAGGGCGTTCTGCGCGATCTTGCTCTTCAGGGATTCGATCTCGCTGTGAGCTGCTTTCAGGTCGCCCTGCAGCTGTCCGATCTTTTCCGCGACCTGTGCCGGGCTGGTCTTCAGCATTGCGGCTGCCTCGTGCAGCTGTTTTTCCACTTCCTGATAGAAGGCAAACACGCCGTCGGCCGTCAGCGCTTCGATTCTTCTTACGCCTGCTGCCACTCCGCTCTCGGAAACGATCTTGAATGTCTGGATCTGGGCCGTATTTGTAACATGGGTGCCGCCGCACAGCTCTTTGGAGAAATCGCCCATGGACACCACGCGGACTTCCTCTCCGTATTTTTCATCGAACAGCGCCATGGCACCGGTCTTCTTGGCTTCTTCCAGAGACATAATGTCCGTGCGTACTTCGAGTCCTGCGCGGATCTCACGGTTCACCAGCTCTTCCACTTTTCTGATTTCCTCTTCCGTCATAGCCTGGAAATGAGTGAAGTCAAAGCGGAGACGGTCCGGTGTGACCAGGGAACCTTTCTGTTCCACATGGGAGCCGAGCACTGTCTTGAGTGCCTTCTGCAGAAGGTGAGTCGCGCTGTGGTTCTTGCAGGTGGCAGTTCTTCCTTCGGCATTTACGGCCAGCGTAACCGCATCCCCGGTCTTCAGCATGCCTTTTTCAACATAGCCAACATGGCCGATGCGGCCGCCGCGCAGATGAATGCTGTCTTCTACCACGAAGGTTCCTTCCGGCCCGGTGATGGTGCCCTTGTCTCCTTCCTGTCCGCCCATGGTGGCATAGAAAGGTGTCACGTCTGTCACGATGGTACCGCGCATTCCGTCTGTCAGGGCTTCCGTCAGTTCACTTTCTGTTGTAAGGACAAGGACTGTTCCCTTTCCGTTCAGGTGGGCGTACCCGTAGAAGGATGTCGTGATATCCACCGGGATCTGGTCGTAAACGGTAGCATCCGCGCCCATATAGTTGGATACCGCGCGGGCGTTTCTTGCCTTCGTGCGCTGTTCCTGCATGCAGGCCGCGAAGCCTTCTTCATCCACCGTATAACCTTTTTCGGAGAGGATCTCCTTGGTCAGATCCAGCGGGAATCCGTACGTATCGTAGAGAAGGAACGCCTGTGCGCCGTCAAGCACCTTGCTGTCTTTTCCGGCAAGGTCTGCTTCCATCTGCTGAAGGATGTTCAGGCCCTGGTCGATGGTCCTGTCGAATTTCTCTTCTTCCTGTGTGAGGACACGGAAGATGAATTCCTTGCGCTCTTCCAGCTCCGGATATCCATCCCTGCTGCCTTCGATCACGGAACCCGAAAGCTCTGCCAGGAAAGCACCGCTGATCCCCAGCAGTCTTCCGTGGCGGGCCGCACGGCGGATGAGGCGGCGGAGTACATAGCCTCTGCCCTCGTTGGACGGCATAATGCCGTCGGAAATCATGAATGTGGCCGAACGGATATGGTCAACGATCAGGCGGATCGAAATATCCTTTTTCTCATCCTGTTTGTATACGGCTCCTGCCAGGCGGCAGACATGATCGCGCAGGCTCTGCAGCGTATCCACGTCAAAAATGGAATCCACTTCCTGTACGACAGTGGCCAGACGCTCAAGCCCCATTCCGGTATCGATGTTTTTCTGTGCGAGCTGCTCGTAATGACCTTCGCCGTCATTTTCAAACTGGGTAAACACATTGTTCCAGATCTCGATGTAGCGGTCGCAGTCACAGCCTACCGTACAGGTCGGCTTTCCGCAGCCGTACTTCTCGCCGCGGTCATAGTAGATCTCTGAACACGGGCCGCAGGGACCTGCTCCGTGCTCCCAGAAGTTGTCCTCCTTGCCGAACCGGAAGATCCGATCCGGTGCGATGCCGATCTCTTCATGCCAGATATTCCAGGCTTCATCATCATCCTGGTAGACAGAAGGATAGAGTCTTTCCGGATCCAGTCCGACCACTTCGGTCAGGAATTCCCAGGACCATGCGATCGCCTCATGCTTGAAATAGTCTCCGAAGGAGAAGTTTCCGAGCATCTCAAAGAAGGTTCCGTGTCTTGCTGTCTTTCCGACGTTTTCAATATCACCCGTACGGATACATTTCTGACAGGTGGCAACACGTCTTCTGGGCGGAATCTCAGCTCCCGTAAACCAGGGTTTCATGGGTGCCATTCCGGCGTTGATCAGAAGAAGGCTTTTATCGTTATGAGGTACCAGTGAAAAGCTGTTCAGTACCAGATGATCTTTGCTGGCAAAGAAATCCAGATACATTTTTCGAAGTTCATTTACACCATATGCTTTCAAAATAAGACCCTCCGTGTATTTTTTCGCTAAACTTTAATATAACATAGCGCATTTTGCTTTTCAACAGCTTTTCCTGAAAAGTCAGACGGAAAAAGGCTGCCCGAAAGGGGCAGCCCGGGACGTATCTGGGTCAGATTTTTCCTTTTTTCTCCTTCCACTGTTCAAAAGCGGCCAGCTCCGGCTCGCACAGCTTCAGAGCAAGTCCGATCACGGCTATGTCATCCGCATATCCGAGGATGGGAATACGGTCCGGGATCAGGTCCTTTCTTTTTACAAGATACAGGAACGCGCTGACAAGAAGCGCGATCACCTTCGGTGAGACCTCAGGATACTCTTTGCTGATATAGCTCTTCACCATGGCGATCATGACGGGCACCCTTGAAACCGTTTCGCCGATGACCGGAGCTTCTTTCAGTTTTTCCTCAAGCTGTTCCAGCAGATCCCTGATCTTCGACGGCTCTTTGATCAGCTCCTGTGCCTGCGAGATTCCTTCGTCAAGAACGGCCCTCGCCTGTTCCAATCCAAATCCTGCCATATGACTGCCTCCTTTACTGAAACAATTCCACGGATCGCTCCGTACTGCATCTTTTCCCCTCTATTTTACCACCCTGCACTTCCCACGTAAAGTTCAAACACACTATTATGCTTTAATGCAAAAAATCAGTGACAATTCGGACGGTCTATATTATAATGGCCCGTGAGGTGATTTTATGGCAATCAATTTTATCAACAAACTGCCGGTTCCGGCTGAAATAAAAAAAGAATATCCGCTCTCCCAGAAGGTCATAGAGACCAAAAAAAGAAGAGACGCGGAGATCCGGGATATCTTTACAGGAAAAGATCACAGATTCGTTCTGATCATAGGCCCCTGTTCGGCGGACAACGAGGATTCCGTCATGGAATATCTGCACCTCCTGGCCGGGGTGCAGGACAAGGTAGGCGACCGGATCCTCCTGATTCCCCGTATCTATACCAATAAGCCCAGGACGACCGGCCGGGGATACAAAGGGCTGATGCATCAGCCGGATCCCTCCAAAAAGCCGGATCTTCTCGCCGGACTGATCGCTGTCAGAAAGCTCCACACCCGGGCGGTGGAGGAGACCGGTCTGACGGCCGCAGACGAGATGCTTTATCCTGAAAACTGGCGCTACATCGACGATCTTCTCTCATACGTGGCGATCGGCGCCCGTTCCGTGGAAGACCAGCACCATCGCATGACCACCAGCGGCATGGATGTTCCGGCCGGCATGAAGAACCCCACCAGCGGCGACCTGTCGGTCATGTTCAATTCCATCGAAGCTGCCCAGAGCCGTCATAATTTTATCTACCGCGGCTGGGATGTGAACACAGACGGAAACGAACTGGCCCATGTCATTCTGCGAGGAGCTGTCAACAAACACGGAAACAGCATTCCGAACTACCATTATGAGGACCTGATCCTGCTTCAGTCGATGTATGAAAAGCGGAATCTGAAGAACCCCGCTGCCATCATCGATACGAATCACAACAATTCCAATAAGAAATATCTGGAACAGATCCGCATCGCCAGGGAAGTCATGCACAGCCGGAAATACAATCCTGCCCTGCATGAGCTGGTGAAAGGGCTGATGATCGAAAGCTATCTGCTGGACGGCAGCCAGTCCGTGGACGCGGAGCCCCATATTTTCGGCAAGTCCATCACGGATCCCTGTCTTGGCTGGGAGAAAAGCGAAAAGCTGATCTATGAGATCTACGATCTTTGCGAATGAGATCAACAAAAAAACGGGAAACCTTGCGGCTTCCCGTCTCTATTATTTTGCGTAATCTACTGCTCTGCTCTCGCGAATCACGCTGACCTTGATCTGTCCCGGATATTCCAGTTCAGCCTCGATCTGTTTCGCGATATCGTGTGCCAGAAGTACCATGTCAGCATCATTGACCTGATCCGGTACTACCATTACACGGATTTCTCTACCTGCCTGAATAGCAAAGGATTTTTCAACGCCTTTGAACGCGTTCGTAATATCTTCTAACTGTTTAAGTCTGTTGGTGTAAGTTTCAAGTGTCTCTCTTCTGGCACCAGGCCTTGCGGCAGAAATCGTATCCGCCGCCTGAACGATACAGGCGATCAGGGATTCTGCCTCCACATCTCCATGATGGGATTCCACGGCATTTACAACGATGGCTGACTCCTTGTATTTTCTGCAGAGATCAGCACCGATCTGTACATGGGATCCTTCCACCTCATGGTCGATGGATTTTCCAATGTCATGCAATAAACCGGCACGTTTCGCAATGCGTACATCCACGCCGACTTCCCCTGCGAGAAGTCCTGCCAGGTGTGCCACCTCGATGGAGTGTTTCAGAGCATTCTGTCCGTAACTGGTCCTGTATCTCATACGTCCGAGCAGACGCACCAGTTCCGGATGGATACCGTGAACACCGACCTCAAGGCAGGCAGACTCACCTTCGTCCCGAATGATCGTCTCCACTTCCTTGCGTGCCTTTTCCACCATTTCTTCAATTCTGGTCGGATGGATGCGGCCATCCACGATCAGTTTTTCAAGGGCGATCCTGGCGATCTCTCTTCTGATCGGGTCAAAACCGGACAAGACTACCGCTTCCGGTGTATCATCAATGCTCAGGTCTACGCCCGTCAGGGTTTCCAGCGTGCGGATATTTCTTCCTTCACGTCCGATGATACGTCCCTTCATCTCATCACTGGGAAGCTGCACCACCGAGATGGTGGCTTCCGCTACATGATCCGCAGCGCACTTCTGAATGGCTGTGACCACATACTCTTTTGCCTTTTTGGAGGCATCTTCCTTTGCTCGGCTCTCCAGTTCCTTGTAGAGCTTCGCAGTGTCAATTTTTACTTCGTCCTCAACAGTTTTTAAAAGATACTCTTTTGCTTGTTCAGAGGTAAGTCCTGAAATACGTTCCAGCTCATAAAGCCGCTGGCCCCGCAGTTCTTCTGCTTCGGCATGCTTCTTTTTAAGCTCTTCTTCCTTCGCTGTGATGCCTGCTTCTCTTCGTTCCAGAGCGTCCGCTTTCTTGTCAACACTTTCTTCCTTCGACAAGATGCGCTTCTCATAGCGCTGCAGCTCCGTTCTGCGTTCTCTGGTCTCTTTTTCCAACTCATTCTTCGTCTTCAAAGATTCCTCTTTCGCTTCCAGGAGTGCTTCACGCTTTTTGGACTCTGCGACCTTGAGTGCATCATCGATGATCTGTCTTGCCTTCTCCTCAGCGCTTCCGATCTTGGCTTCCACAACACGCTTGCGGTAGTTGATCGAGACCAGAGCGGTAACAGGCACGGCAATCACCAGAGCAATCACAACTGCAATAATTGTTATTGCACTCGGCACAGGAGCACCTCCTTATTCAATTTTCATTGTTCGAAACAACATCCTTAAAATGTTCTGAAACAACAATTATTATCTTATACTTTTTAAGGAAACGTGTCAAGAAAAAACCAGATGGAATCACTCAAAAAAGGAAGCCCTTCGAAGGGCTTCCTCTGTCTGTAAAGAATTACAATTTATGAATGATCGTTATCTGAAAAACGGGAAGAAATCGTAGTATCCTTCACCGTTTCCGTTCGAAGAACCGCCGCCGTCCCGGAACTGATCCCAGAAGTCCTGATCGTACACATCCTGATCCGGAAGAGTTCCCGGCATCTGGTCTTCCTCCGGCTGTCCGGGGGCCGGTGCCGCGTCGTCCTCATCCTCTTCAGAGGCAGCCGCTTCCTCTTTTGCAGCTTCTTCCGCTGCCGCGCCGCCATCCTGCAGCGTAACCTCAACTTCATGCTCCGTGTATTTCCCGTCCGCGAAGCTCTGAACAGCCACCTTTACAGTCTCGCCGACATGATAATAACACATCTGTTCCACCAGTTCGTCTTTTCCGCTGATATCCACGTCATCGAATCTGGTAATGATATCGCCTTTCTTAATGCCCGCCTGTGCGGCACAGGAATCCTCCGCCACTTCGTAGACAAAAGCGCCCACCGGCATATCATAGAGCTGCATGGCATCTTCGGAGACATCCACGACAGTCACTCCAAGATATCCTCTTTCGGAATTGGCCATCTTGTCACGGGTCTGTCTGTTCACAAGACGCTCCAGAATCGGAACTGCCTCGTCAATGGGGATCGCGTAGCCGATATTGTCCGTAGATGTTCCCACTTCTTTCGCAAGATTGATACCGATCACTTCACCGTTCGCATTCAGAAGAGCACCGCCGCTGTTGCCAAGATTGATGGCCGCATCCGTCTGAATAAGATCACCCTGAAAATGGTCGATCACCACATCATGCTTAAGGGCGCTGATGATACCGCTTGTGACGCTCTGTCCGTATCCGAGCGCGTTTCCGATGGCGATGGCCGCCTGTCCGACCTTCAGATCATCCGATCTTCCCAGTTTCGCGATTCGCAGCTGGCTGTAGACATCCTCCGGAATATCCTTCAGGGCAACTGCCACGACAGCCAGTTCATTTTTGGTGACGGATCCCTTGATCTTTGCAGGTACGACAAGATCCTCCGGATTCTCCACGTCGGCCGTGAAGCAGACGGTAACTTCCGTTGCCCCGTCAACCACATGGGAATTCGTGGCGATCAGCAGCTCCGTATCATTCTGGGCTACGATGACGCCGGAGGCGGTCCCGCTGGTCTCATAGGACTGTGTGCCATAGAAATAAGTCTCCACTTCCTGAACCGATTTTTCGTTAATGGACACGATGGACGGCATGCAGGATTCGACGATCTGGGAGACATCGGTACTGATCACTTTCGCGCTGCCAGTGTCGACACTTCCGATGGTGTCATACACGATGGCTTCCGTCTCCGGCTCTTCGGTCTCGGGCGCCTCTGTTTCTTCTTCCTTCTCTGCCGCATCTTCAGATTCGGATTCTTCCTCTGCGGATGTCTCATCCTCATCGTCCACCACGTTCAGGGTGATACGCTGTTCTTCTTCCTCCTGCGCATATACCGCAGCCGGGCAAAGGGCCGCCGCACCGTTCCCAACAAGGACAGCTGACAGCATGAAAGCCCCGAATCTCTTCCATGCCATTCTTCCGAAAGTACTATCTTTCATATTCTTCATCTCATTCCCTCCGTATCTACGGAATTTTCCTTTTCCATACAATGGCATATTAGCGGATGAATGTGTTTAATCTGTGAAAAAGCCATGTTTTTTTGATGACAGAAAAAGGCCTGCCTTCGTAAGAAGGCAGACCCGTATGGATTCTCTGGTAAGACAGAACCTGTGCCCCGGCCGCGGGACGCAGTCCGATGAAAGATCATCTGTATTTCTTCGGAGGATTTTTGCAGACCCCGTTCTTGTCAAACTGGTATCCGTTCACTTTGCGGTTCGTATACATGTAGCCCGCATTGCTGAAGTAATACACTTTTCCTTTATACTTCAGCCATCCTTTGTAGCGAACTCCGTTTTTCTGAAGATAATAGGTCTTTCCTTTCAGTTTCAGGAAACCCCTGACCATGTCTCCGGTATCAGGCTTGAAATAATAGTATTTCTTATTGATGACCGTCCAGCCGGAAGCACGCTGTCCGTTGTTTTTATAGTAGTAATACTTTCCGTTCTCTTTGACCAGGCTCTTCTGTTTGACGACACCTGTCTTCAGGTCGCTGTAATAGAAATGACCGTTCCTTACAAACGACCCATAAGCCAGCGCACCGTCTGCCGGGTCAAAATAATAGTATTTCCCGCCGATCTTCTTCATGCCTGTGCTCCGCAGGCCGTTTTTGTCGAAGAAGTATCGTTTTCCGTCAATTGTGATAAATGTCTTTTTGGCCAGTTTTCCGTTCGACATATAATACTGATACTGGCCTTTGCTGTTTTTCACCCATCCGGATTTCGTCTTCGCGTTCTCCGTCGTGGCACGGGTCTTTCTGGGAGTTACGCTCTTCGTGTAGTCTTTATAACTGTAGTCCAGATCCACCGCACCGTTGATTCCGCTGATCCTGCCGGTGGAACTGTACTGCCACATGCCGAAAGCCGTGACCGTCGGCTTTGAGTGCCAGTTGGCGATCCACTTGTCGTAGCGCGTCAGCTGTGTCAGGTCCATCTGGGTCTTGAACCAGTTTTCGCTGGCATAGATCATGGGGGTGTACCCCTCCATCTCTATGATGTTCAGGAATGCTTTCGTCATGCTGGTCCGCTGCTGTGTCGTAAGCTTCATCTGAGCCGGATCCTCTATGTCGAAAGCGACCGGATACGTGATATTATAGCCCTGGATCTGTTTCAGGACAAATTCCGCATCATTGCGGGCCTGGGCATCCGTCATGGCGTTGGAATAAAAATAGATGCCTACATGAACACCGTTCCTGAGCGCATTCTGGATATTGTACTTAAAATAGGGATCATAGTGAGGGCCCTTATTGGAGCCGCTGTAGTAATAATGGCCTGCCCCCAGCATGACAAACTTAATGCCTGCATTCTTCACTTTCTTCCAGTCGATCTTCCCCTGCCACAGGGAGACATCGATGCCCCGGATGGCTGCCTGCGCATTCTGATGCGCACCGGCGGAAAAGCTGAAGATCATCATTGTCAGAAGCATGAGCCGGATCAGGATCCGTTTACGAAGCATACCTTTTTTCATCTCTACATCCTTTCGACAGCAAAACCGTTCGTGATATCCCAGAAAATCAGCAGTGTCCCTTTCTCAACCTTTACCATCGCCGGCCGCCCGTTAAATTCATTGCTTACGCCAAGCGCCCGGTCCCCGGAAAGCGGCTCCCGGTCAAGCTCATACTTCAGTCCGGTCTCGGTCACGCCGGTACACTGGTCGTTACCGCTGAACACGGAGACGATGCCGGAAAAGCCTGCTGGGAATTGAATGGCCCCCTCCGTCAGCGCCGTTATGATGCAGCCTTCCCCGATCAGATAGGCTTCGGTACCCTGGCGGGACAGACGCTTCAGAAGCTGAAGATTTGCCAGCGTATGGTCCGGTCTGCCGCCAAGGCCTCCATACAGGAAAAGCCTGCCGCAGTCTTCCCGCAGCGCATAGTCAGCGGCAAGAGCCATATCCGTATCATCCTTGACGGGCGAATGCCGGATCAGGTTTCTGTGGGAAGGCACCTCCCGGAGAGAATCGAAATCCCCCAGAAGGACATCCGGCTCGTGTCCAATCCGTCTGCAGCACATATATCCCCCATCCGCCGCAATCACAAGACCGGCTGAAAACGGACTGTCCTGCCCAAAATGAGACCGGGCAGACAGTTCCTCCGATCCCTCATCAAAACTGCCCGCCCCAAAAATAACGCCGTTCTTTTTTTCCATATTATTCCCCTGAAGCCGGAGCCTGCTCGATAAGACTTCTCAGCTCTTCGATCATTTCCTCGTCCTTCAGACGGAATTTTACTTCCACTCGTCTGGATGCGTCCTTATCCACGTTTCCGTTCTCATCCAGAATGGGACTGCTCATGGAATGTCCGTTTACCGTCAGGATCTCCCGCAGGACTTCGGAATCCTCCGCATCCAGGAAAGAACTCTCGATCTGAAGCAGGTACTGTGCCACGGCAAGAGATCTCTGCTGGGAAAGCTGAAGGTTGTATTCATAGGAACCGTCCGTATCCGTATAACCGTCGATGATGATCTCCGCTACGTTCGGAAGATACTTCTCGTTCAGAAGTACCTGAAGGTAGATCGGGAACACCTCATCCAGAACATGCTGGCCCTCTTCTGACAGTTCGACATCATCATAGGCGAACATGACCGAATTCTCCAGCACCATGGAACCCGTCTGGCTGTCGATCTGCACATTCA
>CACZSG010000154.1 GCA_902783665.1 uncultured Lachnospiraceae bacterium
AAAGATAACAGAAAAACATGGAGTTTCATTCATCATGCAGACCAGAAAAAAATGGATCCGCCTTCTGGCGTTCCTTCTGCTGTGCTCCGTGCTGTTCATAAGGCTTTTTCAGGTATTCCGCCTGAAAGCCGTGGACGGAACGTATCAGCTGCAGATGTTTTATGAAGAGGAACCGCAGACCATCGATGTGATCTGCTTCGGTTCCAGCCATATGTACGAGAATATCAACACGCAGACACTCTGGGATGAATTCGGCATCGCGGATTTCAACCTGGGCGGCAGTATTCAGCCCATGTGGAATACCTATTTCTACATGAAGGAAGCGCTGAAGACCCAGCGGCCCAGGGTGATGGTGCTGGATGTGTATACGGCCATCCGGGAAGAGGCGTACAGTCCGTATCCCAGGGCCATGAAGAACACCTTCGGAATGAAGCCGTCCCGGGATAAGATCGAAGCCATACGGGTCAGCTATCTGCACAGGAATGTATGGGATGTGGTCGACTATCTGCTGGAGTTTCCGGCCCTGCACGACCGTTACAGTGAGATCTCCGAGGGGGATTTCAAAAATCTTCCCAGGGATTATGACGCGAATGAGAAGGGCGTTTTTCCGGACGAAGACTGGAAAGGCTTCTATCTGAACATGGCCTGTGTGCCGCAGGAACTGCCGGAGATGAAGGAGCCGGAGGAACCACCCGCCATCAAGAAGAAGGCGGAATACTACTTCAGGAAGATCATTGCACTGTGCAAAGAGGAAAATGTTCCCCTTCTGCTTCTCGTTTCGCCCTATCCTGTCAGCCTGGGCGCGCTGGAAAAATATGCCATGCTGGAGGAGATCGCGAAGGAGGAAGACGTTCCTTTCCTGAACTGCAACGAGTATTACGACGAGATCGGCCTGGACTTTTCCGCTGACTATGCGGATGACGAACATCTGAACGACACCGGCAGCGCGAAGTATTCCGCTTTTCTCGGGCAGTATCTGAAGGATCATTACGACATTCCGGACCGCCGGGGGGATGAACGCTACGCGTCCTGGGACCGGATGGCTGCGTGGTACCGCAACGAGATAGAAGCGCGAAAGGCCGCTGAGGCTGCCGCACTGGCCGGAGAGGGTCAGGCACCATAGAAAACTTATAAATAGATTCTGTAGTAACATCAAAACATAACAAAAATATATTCGGGACCATATTTCAATGAAAACCAGAACAAGTATTCAGGAACTGTTAAGAAAACTGTACACGCTGCTGTATACGGCCATTTTCGCACTCATCTTTCTTCAGGCCGTTATCGTGGCCGTTAAGGAGACCGGCTGGAAGGTCATTCCCGCCGCTGTTCTTTTCGCCCTGGCGGTGTGTTTTGCCGCTGTCCGTATTCTGAAGAGCCGGCGGCCGGACAGCTTTTACGTTAAAGTGTGGTGGATCCTCCAGGCAGCGTCCTGCGTGGTGATGCTGATCTTTATCTGGAAGCTGGAGATGAAGCTGCACTGGGACTGGCAGGAGATCATTCAGGGTGCTTACGAGATCGCCGTAAACGGAAAGGTGAACGACCACCAGTACCGCTACTTTGCCAGGTACACCAACAATCAGTTCTGGCTTTCCTGCATGGCAGGCTATTTCCGTGTGCTGCACCTGATGTTTCCCTCGCAGGGCCTGCGCTTCATGAAGCTGGCCTCCATGTGCCTGGCCGTTCTGATGACGCAGTTGACCCTGACCATGTTCTGGCAGAGCGCACGGCTGTGGATGAAGGAACAGGCCGCACTGCTGACCGGCATGCTGATGCTGGGCTTCCTGCCCATCTATCTGTATGCAGCCTACTCTTATACGGACACACCGGGTATGTTTGTGACAGCATTGCTGATCTGGCTGTTCTCGCTTAAGGAGAAGGGAGCAGAAAGATGGACTGATGCCGGACCACAGAGAAGAAAGAGAAGAAAGATTCTGATTACCGTGGCTTTCGGCCTTGCCTGCGCCCTGGCCATCCGGGTGAAGATCACGGCCTTCATTTTTGTGATCGCCCTGTGCATCGAGATGCTGCTGCAGAAGGGCATCTCCCGTCAGGTCTGGAAACAGCGCCTGGTACAGGCCGCGCTGGTACTGCTCTGCATGGCGGCGGGACTGGGGCTGACCGGCCTCTATACCAAAAAGAACATTTCCATCACGCCGGAAGACGCCTACCACTATGAGTTCCCGCTGGGACACTGGATCATGATGGGCCTGTACGAGCACGGGGGCTACACCCATGACATGTACGACTACACCGTCTCCTTCATCGGCCTGAACGAGAAAAAAGCCGCCGTGAAAGAAAAGACGGCGGAGCTGCTGAAAGAGATGGGACCTGTCGGCCTGATCAGACATATCTTCGGGGATAAGCTGCGCTTTACCTGGACCAAGAGCATGCTGCGCGGCGACTGGTTCGGCACCAAATACCCCATGCAGGAAAACTGGCTGTGGCATCACCTGTCCATCGAGGGGATAGCCCAGCACAAGACACTGTACTATACCTGGTCCTACTGGCTGTTCCTGCTGGCGGGTCTGGTACTCTCCGGGATTTCGGGCCTCAGAGGACATTCAGGCCTGCCCGGGCATGAAAATACGGCCGGAAAAACGGATCCGGCCGCAATCGCAAGGCTTTCCCTTCTGGGAACCTTTCTCTTTCTTTCATTGTGGGAAGCAAATGCACGCTATCTGGTGCCAATGATACCGCTGCTGATGGCGGCCGCGGCAGACGGTTGGCTGCGGAAAGTGGGACAATAGGGACGTTCG
>CACZSG010000155.1 GCA_902783665.1 uncultured Lachnospiraceae bacterium
CCTCTTTCTTCGGCAAGAAGCGGTATCCCTGACAGATCAAGGATCTGAAGGATGTTGGTATAGCACATTTCATACTGAAGCGTGATACCCAGAAAATCGAAATTCCTGACCGGATCCTGGGATTCCAGCGCAAAAAGCGGAATATTCTGTTTTCTCATGATCTCGTCCAGATCCACCCACGGGGAATAGACCCTTTCGCACCATACGTCGTCCCGGCGGTTGAACATGTCGTAAAGGATCTGGATGCCCAGATGGGACATGCCGATCTCGTACACATCCGGGAAGCACATGGCAAAGCGGATGCTTACCTTTTCGGGATCCTTCATGACAGCATTCACTTCACCGCCTATGTATCTGGCAGGTTTTTCGATGCTCAGAAGTATTTCTTCAGAAAGTGCGGGATTTCTCACGTTGTTTACTCCTCTCCCCACTGCATTTCATAATATTTTTTGTACAGGCCGTTCTTTTTCAGCAGTTCGCTGTGCGTGCCGCGCTCGCGGATTCCGTCGGCGTCCAGTACAATGATCTCGTCCGCGCCCCGGATGGTAGACAGACGGTGAGCGATGGTAATGGTCGTTCTGCCCACCGACAGTTTGTCCAGGCTGTGCTGAATATAGCGCTCGCTCTCG
Organism: uncultured Lachnospiraceae bacterium; assembly: GCA_902783665.1. Classification (GTDB taxonomy): domain Bacteria; phylum Bacillota; class Clostridia; order Lachnospirales; family Lachnospiraceae; genus Choladousia. Next base: position 630 of record CACZSG010000155.1, read on the forward strand.
TTGTCCAGCGCGCTGGTGGCTTCATCCAGGATCAGGATGGGCGGGTTCTTCAGGAAGATCCTGGCGATGGAGATGCGCTGCTTCTGTCCGCCTGAAAGCCTTGCGCCGCGCTCTCCCACATAAGTATCATATCCGTCCGGAAGGGACGCGATAAAAGTGTCCAAGTCAGCCTTCCTGGCTGCCTCCTCGATCTCCTCCAATGTAGCGTCCGGTTTCCCGTAGGCAATATTGTCACGGATGGAACCGGAGAAAAGATAGACGTCCTGCTGCACAATGCCGATCATCTGTCTCAGGGACTTCTGGGTAAGGCTGCGTACATCCTTTCCATCCACCAGCACCGCGCCTCCGGTTACGTCATAAAATCTGGGCAGCAGCGAACACAGCGTCGTCTTTCCGCCACCGGAAGGACCGACGATGGCCACCTTCTTTCCCGCGTCCACATGCAGGTCTATATGGGAGAGCACCCTCGTCTCACTGCTTCCGGCAGTATCATAGGCAAAAGAGACGTCCCTGTAATCTATTACACCAGCCGCTTCCAGCAGTTCTTTCGCATCCGGAGCGTCCACGATCTCCGGCATCTCATCCATCACCTCACGGAATCTGCGGAAGCCGGAAGCTCCCTTCTGAAGCTGTTCCGTAAATTCGATCAGCACATTCACCGGACCGATGAAAATATTGATGTACAGCGCGTATACCGCCAGATCCTCCGGTGTCAGGCTGCCCTTGGCTATAAAGTAGCCTCCCGCTACAAGCACGGTCAGATACAGAAGGCCTTCAAAGAAATTGTTCCCGGTCTGGAACTTCGCCATGGCCCGGTAATTGGCCTGTTTGGAATCCAGAAATGCCAGGTTGCTGCGGTCGAATTTTTCTTTTTCCAGATCCTCGCCCGTAAAGGATTTTACCACACGGATGCCGCCCAGCGTATCCTGCAGGGACGCGTTCACCCCGGCGATCTTCTTCCGGTTGTCGTAGAACACGGCCCGCATCCTCTTGTGCTGCCGGAAGGAAAATACCGCCATGCATGCCACTACAATACCCAGCAGCATCGTCATCTTCCAGTTGATCATAAACAGCAGGAACAGGGAACCGATCAGTTTTACCACGGAAATAAAGATATTTTCGGGCCCATGATGCGCCAGTTCGGAAATATCAAAAAGGTCCGAGACCAGCTTGGACATCATCTCACCGGTATTATTCCTGTCATAATACGAAAAGGAAAAGCGCTCGTACTGGTCGAACAGGTCCCGGCGCATGCCTGTTTCCATCCTGGCGCCCATCATGTGGCCATGATAGGTCACATAGTAACGGCAGAAGGCACGTACCAGATACATCAGCAGAAGGCCTGCTGCCAGAACACCGAGTCCCTTCAGGATCTCCTCCGGCCGCTTCAGATAGAGCGTCTCCCTGAGGATCCTCAGCAGCTGCGGAAAAGCCAGATCGATCACGGAGAGGATGGTGGCGCACAACAGGTCCAGAAGGAAGACACCAAGATAAGGTTTGTAGTAGGGGATGAATTTTTTCAGCAGGTCCATGGTTCCTCCGGAAATAAAGGTGTATTTAAAGGCTGTGAAAACTTGAAGATAAAGGTTGTATAAATCTTGTTAATAAAGGTTGTATAAATCTTGTTAATAAAGGTTGTAAAAACCTTGTTAATAAAGATTGTAAAAACCTTGTTAATAAAGATTGTAAAAAGGCTGCCGAAAAACGGCAGCCTTCATTTTACACAACCTCAGAGAAAAATACAACCGGAGGATCACATATATTTGTTCATGGTCTCAACAGCGGCACGCTCCATCGGAAGTGTCTGCTTGTAATACTCTGTGAATTCATCGAAGCCCTTCACGTCTTCCGGATCCGGAGCCAGGGTGCTTCCCTTTTCACCGGCGAATACCTTGTTGGACAGGTAATCCGCAAGGCTCTCGCCCTCTTTTTTATTCACCATGTAAGCAGCAAGAAGAGCGATGCCCCAGGCGCCGCCTTCACCAGCTGTCTCCATAACGGTGACCGGTGTATTTGCGGCTGCTGCCATGATGCTCTGTCCAACGCCCTTGGTCTTGAACAGACCGCCGTGGCCCATCAGCTCATCCAGTTCCACATGCTCCTGTTTGAACAGGATGTCCATGCCGATCTTCAGAGTGGCAAGGGAGCTGTACAGATGGCTGCGCATGAAGTTCGCCAGATTGAAGTTGGCATTGGCAGTTCTTGCGAACAGCGGACGTCCCTCGTCAAAAGCGGTGATGCCTTCGCCGGAAACATAGTTGTAAGCCATCAGGCCGCCGCAGTCCTTGTCGCCTTCAAGCGCTTTCCTGTAAAGGTTTCCGTAGAGCTCGTTCATATCCACCTTCATGCCCATGGTCTCCATGAACTCACGGAACAGGCCAACCCAGGCATTCAGATCAGATGTGCAGTTGTTGCAGTGAACCATGGCTACCAGGCTGGCATCCGGTGTGGTGACCATATCCAGCTCCACATACGGCTTCGTAAGAACTTTCTCCAGAACGGCCATCAGGAAAACGGATGTACCTGCGGAAACATTACCGGTTCTCTGTCTGACACTGTTGGTAGCCACCATGCCTGTTCCTGCGTCACCTTCCGGCGGGCAGACCGGAATGCCTGCCTTCAGTTTTCCGGAGATATCCAGCTTCTTAGCGCCTTCCTCTGTCAGGACGCCGGCGTCCTCTCCGGCCACCAGAACCTTCGGCATAATGTCGCGAAGTTTCCACGGGAAGTTCTTGTCCGCCACCAGCGCGTCGAATTTCTCGACCATGGTCTGGTCGTAGTCTTTCGTAGCCGGATCGATGGGGAACATACCGGAAGCATCGCCTACACCAAGCACCTTTTTGCCGGTCATCTGCCAGTGAATATAGCCTGCCAGTGTGGAGAGATAGGTGATATCCTTCACATGCGGTTCGCCGTTCAGGATGGACTGGTAAAGATGAGCAATGCTCCATCTCTGCGGTATGTTGTACTGGAACAGGTCGAACAGTTTCTCTGCCGCCTCACCGGTAATGGTATTTCTCCAGGTGCGGAACGGAACCATCAGCTGGTCATCCTTGTCGAATACCATATAGCCATGCATCATGGCCGAGAAACCAATGGCTGCCAGATTCTCGATCTCAACACCATACTGGTCCTTCACGTCGCGGAGCAGATCCTGATAGGCATCCTGAAGTCCTGTCCAGATATCCTCCAGAGAATAGGTCCAGATTCCGTCGATCAGGCTGTTTTCCCATCCATGGCTTCCGGAAGCCACCGGCGCGCTGGTAGAGTCGATCAGCACTGCCTTAATTCTGGTCGAACCGAATTCGATACCCAGAATGGCCTTCCCATCCTGAATCTCCTGCCTGATCAAATTAACATCTCTCATAGCTGCATTACCTCCTGTCATTTGCTGAACATTTTATCTGACTGTATTATAACATTGAACATTTACTGAGGCAATTTAATTCGTAAAATCATTTTAAGAACCTTTTGCA
>CACZSG010000156.1 GCA_902783665.1 uncultured Lachnospiraceae bacterium
GGCCATGGAGCCGTAATGGCTGAGGATATCCTGGTACAGGGAGATGTTCTTCAGAGTCTGCTCGTGCTCCTTCATCAGGACGTCTATCTCAAGTCCGATCAGTTTGTACAGACGCATATCCAGAATGGCATCTGCCTGGGGCTCGGCGAAGGCCAGGGAAGCGGCCTGCTTTCTGGACCGTTCCGATTTGAAACGGATCCCTTCCGTGATACCCAGTACCAGGCATTTTTTTACCTGGTCCCGGCTGCGGCTTCCCCGGAGTATCTCTATGATCAGATCGATCACGTCGCAGGCCCGGATCAGACCTTCCTGAATCTCTTTCTTCTTTTCTTCCTTGTCCAGAAGCGTCTTGTACTTTCTGGTGGTCACCTCAAAAAGAAAGTCGATGTGATATTCCAGGATCTGACGAAGGCTCAGGGTCTCCGGTCTTCCGTCGGCCACTGCCAGCATGTTGACACCGAAGGTATCCTCCAGCCGGGTCTTCTTGTAGAGAAGATTCGTCAGCTGCTCCACATCCGCGCCTTTGCGCAGTTCCAGCACAATGCGGATTCCCTCTTTGGAAGACTGATTGGATATGTCAGTAATATCCGTGGTCTTTCTGCTTTCCACCAGCTGAGCCACGTCGTTCAGGAATTTCGCGATATTTGCGCCCAGCATGGGGTATGGGATCTCGGTGATGACAAGCCGTTCTTTTCCGCCTTTGACTTTTTCAAGCTCCACTTTACCGCGTATGCGGATCTTTCCCTGACCGCTTTTATAGATCTCAGTCAGTTCGGAACGGTTGACAATGATGCCTCCGGTTGGAAAATCCGGTCCCGGGATCATGGTCATCAGTTCCTCGTCTGATATGTCGCTGTTCTTGATCAGCGCTTTGACCGCATCGATCACTTCACCGAGATTGTGCGGCGGGATGCTGGTCACCATACCTACCGCGATGCCGTCCGAGCCGTTGACCAGCAGGTTCGGTATTCTGGCCGGTAGTACGGTGGGTTCCTTTTCGGTCTCGTCAAAATTGGGGGCAAAATCGACAACGTCCTTGTCAAGGTCGGCCAGAAAGGCCATCTGCGTGACCTTTTCAAGCCTGGCTTCCGTATAACGCATGGCGGCGGCCCCGTCACCCTCTATGGAACCGAAATTTCCATGTCCGTCCACCAGGGTCATGCCCTTCTTGAAATCCTGTGCCATGACGACAAGGGCTTCATAGATGGAGCTGTCACCGTGGGGGTGGTATTTACCCATGGTATCGCCGACGATACGGGCGGATTTTCTGTATGGGCGGTCATAACGGATTCCAAGTTCATGCATGTCATAGAGAGTCCGTCGCTGTACGGGCTTCAGGCCGTCGCGGACATCCGGAAGCGCACGCGCTATGATGACGCTCATGGCGTAATCGATATAGGATTTCTGCATGATCTCCGAGTATTCCGCCCGGATAATATTTTCTTCCATACTTCTACACTTTTCCTTAAGCGATATTCAGCCGGCACAGGCCATCTGAGGATCCTTTTCCGGGGATCCGGGTTGCATGATCAGCCTGCGTAAAACACCGGAGAAAAATCATACATCCAGCAGAGCCTCCTGTGCATGTCTGTAAATAAAGGCCTTGCGGGGAGGAACATCGTTTCCCATCAGCATGCCGGTCACATCGGAAGCCATTCTGGCGTCCTCGATCTCGACTTTCTGAAGGATGCGGGTCTCCGGGTTCAGTGTTGTCTCCCAGAGCTGCTGCGCGTCCATCTCTCCAAGTCCTTTGTACCGCTGCAGCGTGAAAGGAGACTTATGGGTCTTGCGGTATTTTTCCAGAGCCTTGTCGTCATAAAGATAGGTCTCCTCGCCGCGGGAAGGGATGACCTTGTAAAGAGGCGGCATGGCAATATATACATGTCCCTCATAGATCAGTTCGGGCATAAACCGGTAGAACAGGGTCAGCAGCAGCGTGCTGATATGGGCACCGTCCACATCCGCATCCGCCATGATGATGATCTTGTCGTAGCGAAGCTTTGTGATATCAAAATCGTTGCCGAAGCCCTCGGAAAAACCGCAGCCGAAGGCATTGATCATGGTCTTGATCTCAGCGTTGGCCAGTACCTTGTCAATGCTGGCTTTCTCCACGTTCAGGATCTTTCCGCGGATCGGCATGATGGCCTGATAGTTCCTGTCCCGGGCCATTTTCGCGGAACCGCCCGCGGAATCTCCCTCCACGATGAAGATCTCGCACTTGGAGGCATTCCTGCTTTCACAGTTGGCCAGCTTACCATTGCTGTCGAAGGAGTATTTCGGCTTTACGAGAAGATTGGTCTTCGCCCTCTCCTCCGTTTTCCTGATCTTCGCGGACTTTTCCGCACAGGAAAGAACATTTTTCAGCACGTCCAGATGTTTGTCAAAATAGAGGACCACTTCGTCGGCCGTTACTTTGCCCACCGCGCGGGAGGCATCCTGGTTGTCCAGTTTGGTCTTGGTCTGGCCTTCGAAACGCGGTGCGGGGTGCTTGATGGAGATGACGGCCGTCATGCCGTTTCTCACGTCGGCACCGGTAAAATTGGCGTCCTTGTCCTTCAGGATCCCCAGCTGTCTGGCATAGGTATTCATGATGGTGGTGAAGGTGGCCTTGAAACCGGTCAGATGGGTACCGCCCTCCGCATTGTAAATGTTATTGCAGAATCCCAGAATATTCTCATGGAATTCATTCACATACTGAAAGGCGCATTCTACCAGGATCCCGTCGCACTCACCCTTGAAATAGATCGGTTCGCAGACGTTCTCCTCTTTTGCGGTCAGTTCCTTTACAAATCCCACGATACCGTCCGGTTCGTAGAAAGTCTCACTCTCTGCTTTTTCTCCCCGGTCATCCGTAAAATAGATCTTCAGATTCGGGTTCAGATAGGCGGTCTCATGCAGCCTGCTCTTCAGCTCCACTTCCGCGAACCAGGTCTTTTCGAAGATCTCCGGATCGGGCAGGAAACGGATGCAGGTACCCGTTCGTGATGTCTTTCCGACAACCGGAAGCAGGCCACCCTGAAGTTCCAGCTTCGGAATGCCCTGCTCATAGTAATCATGATAGATTTTCCCGTCCAGCATCACCCGTACGTCCAGCCAGGAAGAGAGGGCGTTCACCACGGAAGAACCGACTCCGTGCAGACCGCCGCTGGTCTTGTAGGCGGTATCGTCAAATTTTCCGCCGGCGTGAAGTGTCGTAAAGACCACGCGCTCGGCAGAAACGCCTTTCGCATGCATTCCGACGGGGATGCCGCGCCCGTTGTCTTCCACGGTGCAGGATCCGTCTTTTTCCAGAGTGACATGGATCTCGCTGCAGTACCCTGCCAGATGTTCGTCCACGGAATTGTCCACGATCTCATAGACCAGATGGTTCAGGCCTTTTCTGGAAACGCTTCCGATATACATGCCCGGCCGTTTCCGGACGGCCTCCAGTCCTTCCAGGACGGTGATGCTGCTGGCATCGTATGCGTTCTTTTTTGCCATATATAAAAACGACTCCTTGTCAGCCTGCCTCCGGCACATGGCCAGATAAGGCAGACTGAATCTGTATACTTCTTATCTTCTTATTATTAGCGATTCTTTATTCTTTTACTCTTCTTTTTCCGCTACTTCTCCGCGCTTTTTGTAAATGGAGTGGGCCGGAACGACCTCGCGGACGGAGGACAGCGGGTAGATGTTGGTCCAGGGTCCTACCACAGTCCCGGGGTTCAGAACGGAACCGCACCCGACTTCTACGTTGTCTCCCAGCATGGCACCGAATTTCTTCAGACCGGTCTCGATGCGCTCAGAGCCATCCTTTACGACCACCAGCTTTTTGTCCGATTTTACGTTTGAAGTGATGGAGCCGGCGCCCATATGTGCCTTGTAGCCAAGAATGGAATCACCCACGTAATTGTAATGCGGGACCTGAACTTTGTTGAACAGGATCACATTCTTCAGTTCGGTGGAATTACCAACAACGGCCCCTTCTCCCACGATGGCATTGCCGCGGATGAACGCGCAGTGTCTGACTTCGGCGCCTTTTCCGATGATGGCCGGTCCGTTGATGAATGCAGTGGGCGCTACTTTTGCATCCTTCGCGATCCACACGTTCTCTCCCCTTTTTTCATATTCATCGGAGGACAGGGTTGCGCCGAGCTCGAGGATAAAGGCCCCGATCTTCGGAAGAAGTTCCCAGGGGTAAACAGCACCTTCAAAAAGCGGTGCCGCGATTGTTTCACTTAAGGTATAAAGGTTTTTGATCTTGCATGTTTCAGACATTTTTTGTCCCTCCTTTGCTTCGTTTCCGGCCTCTGACACTGCTGCCGCTGTCTTTTCTGTAATACTTCGCGGCTTCGTCGAACAGAGGACGGATAACCGTCTGGTTGCTGAGCCTGCGGACATTCTCGGTCCTTCCCTGTACAAAGGCTTTCAGCTTCTGCATATATTCGTCGTCGGAAATAGTCCCTTCCGCAACATAAGTCAGCCCCTTCTCCCAGCTTGCCGTCAGTTCCGGGTTCAACAGAGAGCGGATGGAACAGTATACAACATCATAGATCATCTCCCCGGTAAGCGTAGGGGTAAGGATCTGAGTTTTCTTGTTCAGAGAGATGTACTGATTCGTCACCAGTTTTTTCAGGATCTCGGCCCTGGTGGCACTGGTGCCGATGCCGCTTCCCTTGATCTGGGCGCGGAGTTCTTCGTCCTCGATCAGCTGTCCGGCATTTTCCATGGCCAGGATCATGGATCCGGAATTATACCGCTTCGGCGGGGAAGTCTCTCCCTCACGGATCTCAAGAGAGCGCACCTGGAGCTTCATGCCTTTTCTCAGCGACTCCAGTTTTTCCTTCAGAGGTCCCGGATCGGCGGTTTCATTATCCTTCTTCCGGTTTTCGGGGTTTCCGGGGTTTCCGGCTACTTTCAGATAACCCTCTTTTTCCAGAAATTTCGTGGAGAAGAAAAACTTCTCCTGTCCCATTCTGGTCACGAAGGAGATCTTCCGGTATTCGGCCGGCGGGTAGAATACAGACAGGAATCTGCGCACGATCGTCATGTAGACGCCAAAAGCATTTCCTTTTAAGGATCCGAGCGCGTTCAGTCCCTGTCCGGTCGGTATAATGGCGTAATGGTCGGTAATCTGTTTATCGTTGGTGTACCTGGTCTTTCCGATTCCTTTATAGGAACCGTTCTCAAGGATCTCCCGGGCAAATTCTCCTGTCTCCTGAAGGTTTTTCAGGCCCTGCAGGTTCCGCCCTATCTCCTTTGCGACAGCCGACGAAAGCACACGGGCATCCGTACGGGGATAGGTCACCAGTTTCTTTTCGTAAAGTTCCTGTACGATGCGGAGCGTCTCATCGGGACTGATCTTGAACATGCGTGAACAGTCATTCTGCAGCTCGGCAAGGTTGTACAGCAGCGGAGGATTCTTCTTTTCCGTCTTCTTCTCCGTGCTGTCCACCACCGTCTGCTGTCCGTCCGGCCCTTCGGAAAGGATGCGGATCAGTTCCCGGGCATCTTCTTCTTTTTTGAAACCGTTCTCCTTGTACAGTTTCGGAGACTGATACCAGGCGGAGCCTTCCACCGCCCGGAATTCCCCTTCCGGGGAACCTTCTCCCAGTTCCGGGATCTGAATGACGCGGAAGAACGGCTGGGCCGTGAAGGAGCGGATCTCCCTTTCCCTTCGCACGATCATGCCAAGGACACAGGTCATGACCCTTCCCACGGATATGACGGTATATCTGGTCCCAAGATAGGAAGAGATGGCATTGCCGTACTTCAATGTGAGCAGACGGGAAAAATTGATTCCCATCAGGTAATCCTCTTTTGCCCTCAGATAGGCAGAGGACGCCAAGTTGTCATATTCGGAAAGGTCCTTTGCTTCCCTGATGCCTCTGTGGATCTCCTCCTCTGTCTGGGAGTCGATCCAGACACGTTTCCTCACCTTTCCGGTGACATGCGCCATCTGTTCCACCAGACGGTAGATATATTCTCCTTCTCTTCCGGAGTCCGTACATACATAAATGGTCTCCACATCCTTCCGGTTGAGCAGACCACTTACGATCCCGTATTGTTTTTTTACGGACGGTATCACTTCATAGATGTATTCATCCGGAATGAAGGGCAGTGTATCCAGGCTCCAGCGCTTGTATTTCTCGTCATACGCTTCCGGATAGCTCATGGATATCAGATGCCCGACACACCAGGTAACGACATAGGAAGCAGATTCCATGAAACCGTCTCCCCGCTTCATGGGTTCTTTCAGTGCTTTCGCGAATTCCGCAGCCACACTTGGTTTTTCTGCTATAAACAACGATTTGGGCATGGGCCCTCCTTCGTATTTTTTCAGGATTTCGCGCTGATATAATCAAGCGCGGTCAGCGTTTCCGCGCACAGAACGGCGCCGCCGGCGGCTCCTCTCACCGTATTGTGGGAAAGGCCTACAAATTTGTAGTCGTAAATGGAATCCTCGCGGATCCGTCCGATGGAAACGCCCATTCCGTTTTCGTAATCCACATCCAGTTTCACCTGAGGACGGTTGTCCTCCTGCATATACTGGATGAACTGCTTCGGCGCGCTGGGAAGCTGGAGTTTCTGCGGAAGGCCGGAGAACTGCTCAAGCTTCTCGATCAGCTGCTCTTTCGTCGGGTGCTTTCTGAATTTTACAAACACGGCTGCCGTATGGCCGTTCAGAACGGGAACACGGATGCACTGACAGGTGATCTTCGGGGATTCTGCAGGAACGATCTTTCCCTCTTCGATATGTCCCCAGATCCGCAGCGGCTCCTGCTCGCTCTTTTCTTCTTCTCCGCCGATGTACGGAATAATATTCTCGATCATTTCCGGCCAGTCGCGGAACGTCTTTCCAGCGCCGGAGATTGCCTGGTAGGTCGTGGCGACCACTTCATAGGGCTCGAATTCCTTCCATGCGGAAAGAGCCGGCGTATAGCTCTGAATGGAGCAGTTCGGCTTTACGGCGATGAATCCCCGCTTGGTTCCGAGACGTTTCTTCTGATCCTTTATGATCTCAAAATGCTCCGGATTGATCTCCGGTATGACCATCGGTACATCCGGTGTCCAGCGGTGCGCGCTGTTGTTGGAGACTACCGGTGTTTCTGTCTTCGCGTAAGCTTCTTCAATGGCACGGATCTCTTCTTTTGTCATATCAACAGCTGAAAAGACGAAGTCTACGCCCTGCGCGACCTCTTCCACGTCCGATACGTTCTTAACGATGAGGCTCTTCACCGCTTCAGGCATCGGTGTATCCATTTTCCAGCGTCCGCCCACCGCTTCTTCGTATGTTTTTCCGGCACTTCTGGCACTTGCGGCAACGGTAGTCACCTCGAACCACGGATGGTTCTCCAGAAGGGCAATAAAACGCTGTCCTACCATACCGGTAGCGCCAAGGATTCCTGCTTTCAGCTTCTTCTCCATAATGATCGTCTCCTTGTGAAAATGATGTTTTTGTGCGGCGTACATTTGTTCTGGTAAAGAATACACGCTCATTCAGAAATTGTCAAGCTCGGGTTTGCTTCGAGATAGGCTTCATTTTGTCTCACGGAAGCTTTCATGGCCTCCGGGCCCGGAGCTCCCTCCGTCAGCCTTTTCTCCACACAGTTCTTCAGGCTGATGGCTTCATAGATGTCTTCCCCAAAGAGCGGGCTTTCCTTCCGGTAGTCCTCCAGAGAAAGCTCGTCAAGCGTGATCCCCCTGTCAATGCAGGCCAGGACCAGCTGTCCCGAGATCCGGTGCGCATCCCGAAAGGCCGCCCCGTGTTCCACGAGATAGTCCGCCACATCGGTGGCATTGATGAATCCACCTCTTGCCGACTGTTCCATCACTGGAGCGTTGAAGGATGCCGTATCCAGCATTCCGGTAAACATGGCAAGGCAGGCCTGGACCGTATCAATGGCATCGAAAGTGCCTTCCTTGTCCTCCTGCATGTCCTTGTTGTAGGCCAGAGGCAGCCCTTTCATGGTGGTAAGAAGCGCCGTCAGCGCTCCGTATACTCTTCCCGTTTTTCCCCGGACCAGTTCCGCGATATCCGGATTTTTCTTCTGCGGCATAATGCTGCTTCCGGTACTGAAGGCATCGTCCAGTTCGATAAAGCGGTATTCATTGGAGTTCCAGATGATGATCTCCTCAGAAAAACGGCTCAGGTGCATCATGATCAGGGAAAGCGCCGAAAGGAATTCGATCACGTAGTCCCTGTCGGAAACAGAGTCCATGCTGTTTCTGGTGGGTCCCGCAAAATGCAGCAGCGAAGCGGTATAGGCACGGTCCAGAGGATAGGTCGTCCCCGCAAGGGCACCGGCCCCCAGCGGACAGTAGTTCATTCGCTCCAGAATATCCCCCAGCCGTTCCCGGTCTCTTCGGAACATTTCAAAATAGGCGCCCAGATGGTGAGCCAGCGTAACAGGCTGTGCCTTCTGAAGATGGGTAAAGCCCGGCATCACCGTGTGAATGTGCTCCGCCATCTTTCCGTTCAGCACCTTCAGCAGATCCGTTACCAGCGCATCCGTTCGGCAGACGGCTTCGCGGACATACAGCCTCATGTCAAGGGCCACCTGGTCATTTCTGCTGCGGCCGGTATGAAGCTTTTTCCCGGTCTCGCCGATCCGGTCGATCAGATTTGCCTCCACAAAACTGTGAACGTCTTCGTAGGCTGAAGTAATACAGAGGCTGCCGTCCCGGACATCCTTCTCTATTCCGTCCAGGCCTTCCAGGATCCTGTCCCGTTCCTCCTCTGTCAGGATCTGCTGTTTCGCGAGCATCCGCACATGCGCGCGGCTTCCTTCTATATCCTGCGCCAGCAGTCTTTTGTCAAAAAGAATGGACGCATTGAAATCGTATACTGCCTGGTCTGTCGCTTTTGTAAATCTTCCGCCCCACAACTGTGCCATAGATCTGCCCTCATTTCCTGTTTTGTGTTAAACTGCCTCAAAGTGTATCATAACGGATGCTTCCGGTCAAAGAAATTTTGCCGTATCTTTGTTTTTCACTTCATCTCCCACTTCCGGCTGTTCTTTCATTTCTTGTCGTTCCCTCATGGAAAAGACACACCCGCAGTAATCCTGCCGGTACAGGTCATAGGTGCGGGAAAGCTCCGTGGACCTGAGATAACCGCCTTTTTTCTTGAAGTCGGAAGGAAGCCAGCCGACATGGTATTTTTCCGCAAGCTCCATGCCGATCTCATTCAGCTTCTGCGCGTTTTTCAGCGGGCTGATGGTAAGCGTGGTGGTAAAATAGTCGAACCCTCCGGCAGAGGCCATTTTCGCGCTCTCCTCCAGGCGGAGGCGAAAGCAGGCAAAGCACCTTTCACTGCCTTCGCCGCACTGTTCCAGGCCTTTGACAGCCGTATAGAATTCCCGGGGATCAAAGCGTCCTTCCTGAAACCTGACCGGATGGACCAGCGGCATCTGTCCGATCAGACGCTGCAGCTCCGCGGACCGATGCGCGTACTCCTCCTCCGGGTAGATATTCGGATTATAGAAAAAATCGGTGATGGAAAAATACTGTGAAAGATATTCCAGCACATAGCTGCTGCAGGGTGCGCAGCAGCTGTGAAGAAACAGGGACGGAACCCTGCCTGAAAGCCCCCGGATGATCTCATCCAGCTGCTTCTGATAATTCACCTTGTTCATTTCCGTCCCCCTTTCTGATAGTCTTCATAAGTGCTGACACGAATCCCCTCGAAGGTATCCATCTTCCGGTATACGTCCGACGCCATGTCAAGAAGCGGGAAAACCGCGGCGGCGCCGCTGCCCTCGCCCAGATGCATGTCCGCATGAAGGACCGGTTTCAGATGGCATGCCTCAAGGATCGCTTCCGCGGCATTTTCCGAGGAAAGATGCGACGCGGTCATGTATCCGGCAGCTGCGGGACACAGCCGGACAGCCGCCAGCGCGGCCGTGCAGGAGATCAGCCCGTCAAGCACCACCGGAAGCCTGACACTGGCTGCGCCAAGGTAGAAGCCTGTCATGGCTGCAATGTCCAGACCGCCCACACAGGACAGGACCCGGAGCACGGGCGCGTCATACAGGTCATAGCGCCTGATGGCTTCACCGATCAGCCGGACTTTTTTCCTCAGTCCGTCATCATGCAGTCCGGCGCCTCTTCCGGTCATCTTTTCAGCCGGCAGGTTCAGCAGCGATGCGGCAACGGCAGCTGATGTCGTTGTATTGCCTATTCCCATCTCGCCTGCGGCGGCCAGCTGATACCCTTCCTCCCTGGCCTCCCGGGCTGTCCTGATCCCTGTTTCTATGGTCCTGACGGTTTCTTCCATGGTAAGGGCCGGCTCCAGGGCGAAATTCCTTGTTCCCCGGCGCACTTTGCGGGTAAGCAGGCCCGGTACCTCGGTCATCATCCCAACGTCGACGGGCCTAAGATCCGCACCGGAGCGCTGGCAGAACAGGTTCGTACAGGTTTTCCCCTTCAGAAAGTTTTCCGCCACAATAGCAGTTACTTCCTGCCCTGCCTGTGAAACGCCCTCTTCCACGATGCCATTGTCGGCACAGAAAGGGATCACGATTTTTTTCTCTATTTCCGGATCTTCTGTTCCAACGGCACCAGCGATCCGGATCCATGCATCTTCCAGCCATCCCAGGCTGTAAAGAGGCTTACCGATCTGGTTCCATCGTTTTCTGCAGTTTTTCATTACTTGTTCGTCAGCAGGCCTTATAGCGTCGATCGTTTCTTCAAGAAGACCGCTTCTGTTCATCATCTGAGATCTGTCATCCATTTTTCTCACAACTTCTTTTTTTTCTGGTACTGAAGGGCCTGCATCAGAAAGTGGCCGGAAAAATCCGGGTTGGACCAGTAATATAAGTGCGGAAACCCGGCAGCGCTCAACCGTGATCCATGTATGCACGGCCATGTAAGGTCCGGCCGTCGATACGCCGTAAAATCAGAACCCGGATCTTCGCTTTCATAATAATGAAATTCATGGCCTCTGATCTCCCGGCCTTCATCAAGAAGCTGTCCTTTTTCTGCCCGGAACGAGGCGTAGCCGAATCTGGTCAGTTTACCGGCATGAAAGACTCTGCCGGGATAAACGCCGCACATAGGCCATTTCTTTCCCTCCGCATCCTCCAGATACTCGTGCAGGTACATAAAACCGCCGCATTCGGCGAGATAAGGCATCCCGGAAAGAATCTTCTCCCGTATCCGGCCGCGAAGTGAGTGATTCTCCGCCAAAACCTTCCCGTGCAGTTCCGGATATCCGCCTCCCAGCAGAAGGCCGTCCGTTCCCTCCGGCAGGTCCCGGTCGGAAAGCGGTGAAAAGAAGACCAGGTCGGCGCCCTGCCTTTTCAGAAGGTCAAGGTTTTCCCTGTAGTAAAAGCAGAAGGCTTCATCGCGGGCAACGGCTATCCTGGGCCGGGGACTGTTCAGGAAAGTTCCCTGAATGCTGTCCTGTACCAGTTTATTCATATGCTGCAGGCACTCTTCTCCTGTCCTTATCCCCGGCGCATCCGAAGCCAGACTGAGAAGGGCGTCCATATCCAAGGTCTTTTCCAGCGTCTTTGCCAGTGTATCCAGCAGATCATCAAAGTGATTCACTTCTTCCGGCATCACAAGTCCCAGATGCCGGGAGTCCAGCGTCAGCGAGGCATCCTGGGGCAGATACCCAAGCGCCTTGATGCCTGTCTGCTCTTCGATCAGGGGCGCCATCCGCTCAAAGGTCTTCTTTGTGGTCCTGTTCAGGATCACACCTTTGATCCATTTCCCTCTTCCGGATCTTTCCTCATAATTCAGAAATCCATTGATCAGGGCAATAACAGAAAGGCTCATTCCGCGCGCGTTCACCACAAGAACCACCGGGGTTTCGGTCTCGCAGGCCATTGCGTATGAGGAAGCCTCACTGGTCCCTCCGGCCCCGTCAAAATACCCCATCACACCTTCGATAAGGGCCAGATCCGCGTTTTCGGCACCGGAGGCCAGAAGTCCCCTGGTTGTCTCCGGTTCTGTAAAGAACAGGTCCAGGTTTCCTGAAGGAATGTGCAGCACTTCTCTGTGGAACATGGGATCGATATAATCCGGTCCGCATTTGTACGAGACCGCTTGCAGTCCTCTGGCCGA
The DNA here is from genome assembly GCA_902783665.1 of uncultured Lachnospiraceae bacterium. GTDB lineage: Bacteria > Bacillota > Clostridia > Lachnospirales > Lachnospiraceae > Choladousia. Next base: position 12,052 of record CACZSG010000156.1, read on the forward strand.
AAAAGCCCGCAGAAGGCCGCAGCTTATAAGCGTCTTGCCGCTGCCGCTGGATGGGGCCGCGATCATCAGCCGCGGCAGTTCTTTTCTGTTGTTCAAAGATACACCTCTTTAAGCCATCCCGCTGACAGGACTCTTCTCTTTTCAGCCGATGGTTTCCTCATTTTTCCCCGGCGCGGTGACGATCATGACCGGGTTTTCTGACTGGAACAGATGATATCTGCCCAGCTCTTTTGCTCTGCTGACGTTGATCTGTACAGCTTCTGCCTTCCTCAGCGTCCCGTCCTGGATCAGCCTTGTAAGAGCGGAAATACTCTCCAGCGTCACCGCCGTGACAACGATACGGATGTCAGGATTTCTGTCATAAAGCTTTTTCAGGATCTCTTCAAGATCTCCGCCGGTTCCGCCTATAAATGCATGGGTGGGCACAGGCAGATCTTCAAGTGCCTGCGGTGCTGTTCCTTCCACCACATGAACCACATCCGCTCCGAACTTTCGGGCATTTTCCCGGATCAGTTCTATGGCCTCATGGTTTTTCTCCACGGCAAACACCTTGCCTTCCGGACACAGCGCGGCGGCAGCCACGGACACCGAACCCGTCCCGGCTCCGATGTCATAAAGGACCGAATCCTTCTTCAGGTGCAGCTTTGCAAGTACCAGCGTGCGAATCTCCTGTTTTGTCATGGGAACACTGCCGCGGATAAAGCAGTCATCCGCGATGTCCAGCGCCTGCGGTTCTCCTGCCTGTTCATTTTCCAGCAGGACCACCGGCAGCCCTTTCTCCGGGATGTCCCCGAACGCACCGGCCAGTCCCCGGATGATCCGTTCTGAAGGACTGCCAAGATCCAGTCCCAATGTTACCCTTACATGTTCCAGGCCTGCTTTTGCCAGGTCTTCGCAGATTTCTCCTGCATCGCGGGAGTTTCCGGCGATCAGCATCACTTTTTCATTTCTTCGTACAGCCGGCAGCCAGGCAGCCTTTTTTCCGTGCAGACTCAAAAAGAGAATGTCCTGCCAGGGCATTCCCAGCCTGGAAGCCATAAAGGCGACCGATGAGATGCCGCACACAAAGCGGATCTTTTTTCCCGGAAAAGCTTTCTGCATAGAAGCTGCCGCACTGTAAAAGCCGACGTCGCCCGAGACCAGCAGAACGGCAGGCCCCGAAGCCGGATGCGCCGAAAGATACTCCGCCATTTTTTCAGATCTGTATTCCTCCACCATCCTCGCACGGCAGGAACACTGCAGTTCCTTCATGGCTTCCCTGACGGCGTGCAGCATTCTGGCAGCACCGAAAAGCACTTCCGCGCCCATGATGCACCGAACGGCTTCCACCGTCAAGGTTCCGGCATCTCCCATTCCGATCCCTGCACAGATCAGCTCCTGCTGCTGTTCTGGAAGACTGCTGCAGATCAGCTCCTGATCCGGTTCCGCATACCTTCCGCAGATCTGTTCCTGATCACGTTCCGCAGACCTCCCGCAAAGCTGTAAGATCCTTTTCTTCAGTTCTTCAGCATTCATTCCTTCCGTCTCATCCGGCCTTCTGATGATGACCGGAACAACTCCCAGCTGTCTGCAGGCCTCCATTTTTTCCGGAAATCCGCCTGTCTTTCCGCTGTCCTTCGTCACCAGATAAGCGGATCCGTATTCACGCAGCATGGTCTGGTTCATCTCCGCGGAGAAAGGCCCCTGCATGGCGATGATCTGTCGTCCGGAAAGGCCCAGGGAACGGCAGAGTTCCAGAACTTCCGGGGAAGGCAGCACCCTTGCGGTAACACGTTCAGCGGAAATGCCGCTTTTCATAAATGTTTCCAGTTCTTTGCTGCCGGTGGTAAGGAAGATCTTTCCGGGTCTGTCCTTCAGGTATCCGGCAGCCTCTGCGGTGGAATCCGCATACACGGCATTATCCGGAATCAGTCCTTCTTCCGTGCCGGTACGAAGAAGCCTCAGGTAAAGGACGCCGGTCCTGGCACAGGCACTGCGGATATTCGCGGAAACTTCCAGCGCGTAAGGATGCGTTGCATCTGCCACAGCCATAAACCGGATTTTCTGCAGCAGCTGTACCATTTCATCCTCTGTCATCCTGCCCTTCAGGACCGTGCAGAGTTCTTCGCCCTTTCGAACAACGGATTCTTTTTTCATCCGGCCTTCCGGGGGCTCCGGATCCGTCCGGAGCACTTCTTCCCCGTATTCGGTCGCCACACAGACCACTTGCGGGATCCCCTTCAATTTCAGCCAGTCCGAAAGTTCCCTGCCCTCTGTTGTTCCGCCGAAGACCAGAATTCTGCTTTCTTTCTGGACACAGTCTTCCGTATTCTGATTTACTGTGTCCTGTTTTACTGTGTCCTGTTTTACTGCATCCTGATTTACTGTATCCTGATCTTTTGAAATACTGTTCTTGTCGATACGGTATCCCCTGGGTGTGACCATTCTGCCGGCAATCTCCCGGGTCGTCCCGTTGCCAATGAACACCGTCGTAAACATGTCAGCATCCGCTGTCACAAGTTTCCCCAGCGTGAGCACCTGCATATGCTCCTGGTCTCTTCCTATGTTTGAAGCCATCCCGCAGACAGTTTCAGGCGGCAGCTCCTCAAGAAGGATACGGCAGGCTTTTGCCAGATAGTCCGGCCTGTTCCTGCTGGCTGGGTTGTAAATGGCCATGCACAGTCCCGCCCTGGCAGAAAGCCGAAGACGCTGTTCGATAAAGGCCCACTCTGTCAGCCTGTCACTCAGGCTGATCACGGCAAAATCATGGCCAAGGGGAGCGCCCAGAAGAGCGCCTCCCGCAAGTGCTGCCGTAATGCCGGGTATCACGTGTACTGTCACGTCCGGATACTGCTGCGCCATTTCAAGGGTCAGGCCGGCCATGCCGTATACGCCGGCATCGCCGCTGCAGATGATGCACACATTCCTGCCTTTCGACGCTTCACGCAGTGCTGCCTCGCATCGTTCCTTTTCTCTGGTCATGCCAGTCGTCAGATATTCCTTGTCCGGAAAAGCAGGCCGGATCAGATCCGCATAGACCGTATATCCCGCGATCACGTCGCAGGCTTCCAGAACCGAGCGGGCCTGCCCGCTTAACATTGTCACATCCCCCGGGCCGATTCCGACCACATACAGATTATTATTCAAAACCGACACTCCAATTTTTTTCAGCTGCCGCGCAGGTGATACCGTTCCCTGCCTGCTTCGGCAGCACCAGAAAGCCTCCGCTCCCCGCCATGGCAAGGGCGGCACGCTCGCATACAGAATCTGTTCCTGTTATCTTTTTTACGAAATCCGAAGATGACACCGAGCCTTCCGTTTTTTCCAGCACCTCTGCCCCATAGGTCTCAAATGGTACCCGGAGCGCCTTTGCCAGTTCCAGAAGTCCCGGCTCCTCTTTTTTAAGGTCGATGGAAGCCAGCCCGCAGATCTGATCCTTCACAATTCCGGCTTTTTCCAGTGAAACTGTTACGGCATCCTCAAGTTCCTGCAGGGTCTTGCCTTTTCTGCAGCCGATCCCTATGACAAATGCTTTCGGAAAAAGACTGAGCACCCTTCCCGGATCTTTTACCGGATATGGTCTTTCGGTAATCACGATCAGCGGTCCGGAACAGGCTTCTTCGGCTGATTGCGGCGTATCCGCACAGACCGGGAAAAGCTCCTCCGGCATGGTCCCTTCCAGCGGGATCTCGCTCCAGATGCCGGCTTTTATACCTGAAAGCAGGGCTGAGGAGATTCTTTTTACTGTCTTCGGATTTCCGGGGATCAGGTGGTTTTTTCTGGCAAATACGTCTGCCGCAAACAGATTCCTTACATCCGTTCCCGTTGTGATGACCGGCTCCGCGCCAAACAGTCCGGCCAGATAAACAGCCCATTCGTTCGCTCCGCCCATATGTCCCGAAAGGATGGGGATCACGTATCTGCCGGCCTCATCCGCGACGACCACGGCAGGATCTGTCATCTTGTCCTTCAGAAAAGGGGCGATCGTCCTGACGGCTATCCCGGCAGCTCCGATGAAAAGAATGCAGGCCGCGTGCGCTTCAAACTGCTTCCCGCACCAGAGCTGCAGATCCTTCTGATACCTGCTGATCTCGTATTTTCCGGAAAGCGCCTGCTCTGCCAGTCCGGCCAGCTCGTTTCCCTCTTTTGTAAAAGAAGCAATGGAAAACAGCTTCATTTTGTTTCCGCCTTTCTGTACCCGGTCGAAAAATCCGGATGATACAGACGGGATCTTTCATACCCTGTCTGTCCGACGGCTTCCCCAACCAGGATCAGAGCGGTCTTTGTGATCCCGTTCTCTTTCGCCTTTTCTTCCAGTGTACCGATCGTGCAAAGGATCTTCTTCTCGTCAGGCCAGGAAGCCTTGTACACAATGGCTGCGGGCGTATCCCCGGGATAACCGCCCTCCATCAGTCTCCGGCTTACCTCGCCGGCCATGCCGGCAGACAGGAAAAGTACCATGGTGCTCTGATGGGCGGCCAGCAGCGGCAGGGACTCTTTTTCCGGTACGGAAGTTCTTCCCTCCATTCTGGTGATGATCACTGTCTGGGAAAGTCCCGGAAGCGTGTATTCCAGATCCAGGGCAGCCGCCGCGCCACAGAAAGCACTGACGCCCGGGCATACGTCATAGGCGATCCCCATCTGATCCAGCAGGTCCATCTGTTCCCGAATGGCACCGTACAGGGAGGGGTCGCCTGTGTGAAGACGTACGGTCATTTTTCCCTCTGCCTCCGCGTTTCGTATCTCCCCGATCACTTCCTCCAGCGTCATGCGGGCGCTGTCGAAGATCCGGCAGGAAGCTTTCGCCCCCTCCAGCAGCTGCGGATTCACCAGAGATCCGGCATATATGATCACATCCGCCTGCGAGATAAGCCTGCTTCCCCGGACGGTGATCAGGTCCGGAGCACCGCATCCGGCTCCCACAAAATGAACCATTTTCTATTCTCCTTTTCTGATCAGGTCAGCCAGTTCCGGCGCATTGTCCGTACACCCCAGAAAGCCTTCCTTAGATGAATAAAGGATGATGCCCGTCCGGATCCGCCCGCCGCATCTTCTCTGAAGATAATACTGTATTCTGGAGAGAATCGTATCGGTTACGGCTTTCAGGAACCCTTCCTGCCTGAGCAGAAGGACCCCCTCCTCCGTGGTGTTTATCCCCAGAAGCTGACGGCAGACCTCTGCCGGAACGCCTGCGCTTAAGGCATGAGCGGCAAATAGTTCGGCACGGCAGTCCGCCTCCCTGGAATGGGTGTTCATGATACCGCCCGAAACCTTGATGAATTTTCCTATATGCGAAGCAAAAAGAACAGACTTTGCGCCCAGCAGAACGGCGGCATCCAGCGTCTCTCCGACGAAATTACTGCACTTCAGGCAGTTTTCGGTATCCACTCCGTCAAGCATGGAAATCTTTCCGGCAAATTCCTTTCCCATATTTCCAGGCGTCACCAGCAGATGACCATTCCCGGCAGCGATTTTCTGTTTCATCTCAATACGGATGCTTTCGATCAGCGCCTGTTCGCTCATGGGTACTACAATTCCCGTGGTGCCGAGTATGGAGATGCCCCCCTCTATCCCGAGAGACGGGTTGAAGGTGCGTTCCGCCAGTTCTTTGCCGCCGGGCACCGAGAGCGTAAGATAAAGATCCCCCCGGAAGGAACAGGCACGGCATACACTGCCCGCCGTCCTGAAGATCATCTGACGAGGGATGCGGTTGATGGCCGGGTATCCGGGTTCCTGTTCAAGACCCGGTTTCGTCACGCGGCCGATGCCGCTGCCGGCATCCAGATGTATGGTAAACCCGGCTGAATCTGTGTACACGAAGTATTTCCCCGAAAAGGCCGTATTTTCAACCTGCCGGCTTTCATGCAGCTCCGTACTGTCTGCTTCGGTGCGGCCTGAAGCCCTGTCAGCTGCTTCCGGCACAGGAATAAAGGAAGCTGCCGCGCATACTTTTGCACCGTCCGTCACATCCGGGTCATCCCCCGCGTCCTTGACGACCGAGCAGAAAGCACTTGTCTTCGAAAATCCGGCATCCTCGACCGGAAGCTGCAGCGTCACGCCGGCCGGAGTCTGCAGCGTCATCCTTGTCACGGGCTGCTGAAGAAGGAGCATCCGGACGGCTGCACCGGCCGCCGCGGCCGCGCAGCTTCCGGTGGTCACACCGCATCTGAGACGCTTCAGGTCCTTCATGACATACAGATCTTCCACGCCTGTCTTATTCTTTCCGGGAAGCGTTTCCTTCACAGACAGATACGGCTCCCCGTCATGGATCTCATAACTGCAGAGAAATCCTGTACCGCAGCCGGTCTGCCATTCATAGTAGGACTTATGCGGGAAGGAGAACCGGTCCAGAACAGACATGACGGTACCCCCGTGCACCACAAAGGCCATGCTCCCGATTCCCTGCTTCCGGGCTTTTTCAGCAAAAGCAAGGAAAGAATTGCAGCATCTCTCCTGAAATGCTTCCCTGCTCTCCCCGTCCGGGAAGGGAAGCGTTCCGCCACTGTCGATCCAGGCCTGATAGGCAGGATCGCCGTTCATCTCTTCATGGTTCTTATTCTCAAAAGCCCCGAAATCACACTCATTCAGGTCTGAGCACATTTCCACGGGAATGTCCGGGAACAGCGCCTGCGCGCTCTCCCTGCAGCGTCTCAGGCTGCTTGTGACGACAAACTGCACGGCCGGATACCGGTCTCTGTTTTCTGAAAAAAATGTGAGTGCCTCCGGAGTCAGCGGTTCGTCTGTCTTCCCGATATACCGGTGCTCCCGATTGCCTTTTGTCTCCCCGTGACGGATCAGAAGGATCTCCATACGGCCTCCTGTCTTCTGCTTTCCTCCAGCATATAGAGCAGTGCGTTGCAGATGGCCGCCGCCACGGTACTTCCGCCTTTGCGGCCTGCCGCCACAATATACTGAATCCCGGACTGCATGATGCGCTCTTTCGCCTCGACCACGTTCACAAAGCCGACCGGAACACCGATCACCAGATCAGGACGAAACCGGTTCTGTTCTATCAGGTCCGCCAGCCTTAAAAGCGCCGTCGGCGCATTTCCGACGGCATAGACCACCGGTCCTTCAAGCTCTGCTGCCAGATCCACGCTGACCGCAGCCCTGGTGGTCCCAAGTTCCTTCGCCAGACCGGCCGTCCTCTCATCTGCCATATAGCAGACTGCCGCAGAGCCGCAGCCGGCCAGGGCCCTCTTGTTGATCCCTGCCAGGGCCATATTGGTGTCCGTCACGATGACGGCACCCTTTTTCAGTGCGGCAAGTCCTGCTTCCACGGCGCCAGGAGAAGATTTCAGCGTTTCCAGGTAATCAAAATCCGCGGTCGTATGGATGACCCTCTTCATCACTGTCCCTGCCGGGCCTTCGGGCAGCCGGTCCCCCGCTTCCTCCTGTATGATCTCAAAGCTTCTCTTTTCGATCTCCATAGGAGAGATCCTGCATATGCCGTCAAAATTCGTTATCTGCATCTCAGGCTTCCTTCCTGTCTTGTTCTTTCATCCGTAATTCAGACTTGCCGCCTGTTGTCCTTCTCATCTATCATTCAGTCTTGCTTCCCACAGCGTTTTTTGCGGCTCAGATATCCTTGCGCTCCAGGATCCGGTAGATCAGATCCATGTCCATATGGTTCCGGATCCCGTCTGCCAGGATATCATACTGCTTTTCCTTGTAGGCACGGTAATCCCCTGGACGTTCTTCTCCTGCCAGGCCCTTTTTCTTTTTCAGGGCATTCACAAGGGCAGCCGCGGTCTCTCCTCTGTCAAACACGCCATGTACATAGCATCCGGCTGCATGGTCCTCGAAAACACCGTCCGCACGGGTCCTGTTCTCTGCATCTTTCTGCCCGGCATCCCTTAGCAGACAGAGGGGCTCTGCCGGGCTTTCCGTGACGGTCCTTCCCATATGGATCTCGTACCCTTCCGCAGGATGTCCCGACAGCGCGGAAAAGAATCCGTTGACCGGCTCGAAAGTGCCTGTCACCCTGGCGCGCACTTTCTCTTTTTCAAATACGGTTTTCGTCTTTAAGAGGCCCATTCCCCGAACAGTCCCGCAGCCCTCTTCTCCTGTCAGGTCCGTGATCTGTTCGCCCATCATCTGGTAACCGCCGCAGATCCCGAAAACCGGGATTCCGGATGCATGCAGCCTGAGAACCGCCGACTCCAGTCCGCTCTCCCGGAACCATTCCATATCCGCGGAGGTATTCTTGGTCCCCGGCAGAAACAAAAGGTCCGGTCTGTCCAGATGAGACGGGGATGATACATACCGGACGGACACATCCTCCATGGTCTCGAAGATATTAAAATCCGTATAATTGGAGATCCTTGGAAACCGGATCACGGCCAGATCCACGGCCTTTCTTTCGGCATGGCGCTCCAGCCGGTCGCTCAGCGAATCCTCATCCTCCAGATGGACCGGAAGGTATGGGATCACGCCTGCCACTTTCTTCCCGGTCAGGTCCTCCAGCATTTCGATCCCGGACCCCAGAAGGGCCGGATCCCCGCGGAATTTGTTGATGATCAGGCCTCTGATCCTGCGCTGCTCTTTCTCTTCCAGCAGTTTCACGGTTCCGTACAGCTGGGCAAAGACACCGCCTCTGTCTATATCTCCCGCAAGCAGCACGGGCGCGTCCACCAGTTCCGCCAGGCCCATATTCACGATATCATCCTGTTTCAGATTGATCTCGGCCGGGCTTCCGGCCCCTTCAATGACGATCACGTCATAGGCGTTATCCAGCCTGGCGTATGCTTCCAGGATCTCCGGAACCAGTTTCTTTTTAATGGAGAAGTACTCTCGCGCGCTCATTACGCCCCGGGAGATCCCGTGAACGATCACCTGGGAGCCCATTTCGCTGGTGGGTTTCAGCAGGATCGGGTTCATATCGGCTGCAGGCTCGATCCCAGCTGCTTCAGCCTGCATGACCTGAGCCCGCCCCATCTCCAGTCCATCGCGGGTAATATAAGAATTCAGGGCCATGTTCTGGGATTTAAAAGGCGCGGCCCTCAGCCCGTCCTGCCGGAAGATGCGGCACAGTCCCGCCGCAAGCAGGGTTTTCCCCGCACCGGACATTGTTCCCTGTATCATGATCGGTCTTGCCATGGTCACTCCTTATCTGCTCCGCAGTGCCAGAAGAAGAGTTTCATTCTCTTCCCTGCTCCTGACACATACGCGGTACCATTTGTCCGACAGTCCCGGAAAATTGCCGCAGCCGCGGATCAGGATCCCTTTTTCAAGAAGTCTTTCTTCAAGTCCCTCTTCCCCCGAAAACAGCAGAAAATTGGCTGCCGCGCCTTCTGTCACATGAAAGCCCAGACCGGAAAGTCCTTTCTTCAGCAGTTCCCTGTTTTCAGCGACGGCAGCTGCCGTCCTTTCCGCAAATTCCGTTTCCCCGCAGCAGGCACAGGCAGCAGCCTGCGCCACGGAGGACACGCCCCAGGGCTGCATACGGCCGCGCATTTTTTCCAGCAGGTCCTTATTCTGACAGATTCCGTATCCGAAACGGATGCCCGGTATGGCGTACAGTTTCGTGAAGGACTTCAGCACAAAAAGATTTGGGTATTCGCCGGTAAGCCTGACTGCCTCCAGCGTCCTGTTTCTGTCGCTGCCGGTCATAAACCCTGCAAAGCTCTCATCAATCACCGTCAGTAAATCCTCTTCTGACCGGATCTGCAGTACACGCCGGATCCAGTCCGCGGGGAGGGTCCTGCCGGTAGGATTGTTCGGATTTCCCAGAAACAGCAGCTGGGGCTTGAAGGCCCGTATTTCCTCCAGTGTCTCCTCATCCGGAGCAAAACCGTTCTCTTCCTTCAGGAATATCCTTTTCACCTTTCCGCCGCAGGCAGTCACAGCCTGTTCATATTCAAAAAAAGACGGGCACAGAACAGCCGCGCTGCGGCAGCCGAAGGCCAGGCACAGACTGTACAGAAGATCCGCCGCGCCGTTTCCGCAGATCAGGGACCTGGTATCTGTCTTCTCCTTTTGTGCCAGCAGACTGATGACCCGCCGGCACGCAGGATCCGGATAATGTACGGCGTCATCTATAGCCAGGACGGCCGCCTTTTTCACGGAATCCGGCATTCCAAGATAGTTGATGTTCGCCGAAAAATCATGGGTGACTTTCCGGCTGTAGATATCACCGCCATGAATATGGCCCATCTGTGGCCCCCTTCTTAATGTTTCGACATACCTTGTCATATCAGAAATACCGTAAAATGATAATCATTCTTTTCATCTGCTGCTGTGCCGCTCAAAAGAACTTCTGCAGCGTCAGAAGAATTCCGGCTCTCAGCAAACAGAACAGAAGAAGGCCCAGGACCGATGCGGTCCGCACCAGAAGGTTCACCTTCTGTATATCCGCAGTCTCCAGCGGTCTCAGGTCATCCCCTATGTATGGTTTGTCATGTATTCTTCCAAAATAGACGGTCGGGCCCCCCAGACGCACGCCGAGCGCGCCGGCTGCGGCAGCCTCCGTATGGGCGGAATTCGGACTCGGATGGTTCCTCCTGTCCCGGAGGAACACCTTAAGAGCTCTTCCCGCATCCAGTCCCGCGGGCACTGCCGCGGCTGCCATCAAAAGGCCGGCAATCCTGGCGGGAATAAAATTCACCGCATCGTCCGTCCTGGCTGCGCATCTGCCGAAATACAGGTATTTCTCATTCCGGTAACCTGTCATGGAATCCATGGTATTGATCCCTTTGTAGACCGTGCCGAGAACCGCGCCGCCGAGCGTCATGTAAAACAAAGGCGCCAGCACACCGTCGGAAAAGTTTTCCGCTATGCTTTCGACCGCAGCCCGCAGAACACCCTGTTCATCCAGGTTTTCCGTATCTCTTCCCACAATTCTTGCTACCGCCATCCTTGCTGCAGGAAGGCCGGAATCCTCCAGTTCGCGAGCCACTCGGTTTCCTTCCCGTTCCAGTGTTTTTTCAGCCAGCATGAAATAACAGATCACGGCTTCCGCCAGAATGCCCATAAGAAGGTCTCTTCTGTATAACAAAGCAAGAAGCAGTGCCGGTACAGCCGCACAGACTGCCGCCACTAACAGGACCATCAGACGGCCGGCCTTCAGCTCCCCTGCCGGATCCGTCGGAAAGACTGACCTCAGTCTTTTTTCCGTACGGCTGATCAGATTTCCGATCAGGCATATGGGATGCAAGGATGTTTCGGGATCCCCGAAAAGCTGGTCCAGAAGGAATGCTGCCGGAACAGCCAGGGTTGAAGCTAATAGTATTTTTAACATTTGGATCTGACCTTTTATCTGATTCCGATCTGACTTTTATCTGATTCTGGTGCCGATTCCGCAGACCACCCTGTATACTTCAGCGCATTTCTGAGCGACAGCCGTACAGACGCGTCCGTTCAGCTCGCGGAGTACCCTTTCTTCGGAAACGGCCGGTACAATGCCGCTTCCCATTTCGCGCCCGACCACGACCAGATCCGGATTTATCTGAAACAGCGATCCGGCAAAAGCTTCCGCTGCTATCTCCATTTTTTCAGGGGAGTATAAGGTCTGATCCTTCCGGATGCACTGCAGGAGAAGTTCCTCCAGGTTTACCAGTACCTCTGTCCGCCTGATCCTGTCCTGCTTCAGACGGACAAATAAGGCAAGCGGATCTGATACGACTCCTGCCGCTTCATCGTCCGCCCCGGATGTGACTGCCGGAACAGATTTGTAAGGAAAACCGGATTTCCAAAGACCTGGATTCAAAAGATCAGGCTCCAAAACACCGGGATCCGAAAGATCCATCCATCTGATCAGATCAAGGTATTGTTCCTTAATCCATTTCCGTCTGCCCTGAAAGGCACCACCGACGATCAGTTTCATGACCCGCCTCCTGTTACAGGATCTGAAGAATATGAGCCGTGCCCAGCAGACAGCCTGCCGTCACAAGCTCGCATATACAGAGAAACCAGCCTGCCAGATCGCCGTTGATCCCGCCGAAATAGCGGTAAGCCCGGCGGCGGTACCAGATCAGGCAGGCCGCAGCACCGGCCAGAACGCAAATACCGGGCACAGGCTGCAGGAAAAGGATGACTGCGGCAGCAGCTGCGGCCCAAAGTGCAGCGGCAGCACAGACTGCCTTTTTAGAAGCAGCTTCCCCGAACCTGGTAACCGTTCCGTTCATGGATGATTTTCTGAACAGAACGACCGAGAGCGCGCTTGCTGCCCTGGAAAGAATATGCAGGCAGGCGTAGGGAACGATCAGGCTGTCCTCCATCATGGAAAGAAAAGCGTACAGAAGAAGGAACCAGGAGATCACCCGCAGCACTGCAAAGGCCCCGGTATGCGGATCCTTCAGGATCTCCAGTCGTCTTTCCATGGGACGGTAGCTTGCCATCGCGTCACAAGTATCCATCATGCCGTCCAGATGTATGCCTCCTGTCACAAAACAGGGGATCAGAAGAAGGACGATCCGCACGGTGCTTTCAGGAAGCTGCAGCAGCATGGCTGCCTTCCACCACAGTATTTCAAGCAGTCCGATGACTGCACCGACCAGCGGGAAGAAGCACATGACATATCTCATGTTGTCCTTTGTCCATCTGCACGGAACGGCGGGGATCCTGGAGTACATGGAAAAGGCGATCTGCAGACTGCAGAACATGGTCTTCATTTTTCTCTTCAAAGCATTTACCTCAAGCCTTTTAGTTTCAGAGGAATTCCACAAACAACTTCATACACTTCATCTGCCATTTCGGCCAGGGCACTGCCGGTTTCGGCAAGGATCTCCATATAGCGCCTGGTCTCCGGAGTGTAGACAATACCGTCGGAAAATACATCATCCGTCACGATGACCAGATCCATGACCCGTTCATTCAGCTCCGACACGGCTTGGATAAGGACCTCAGCAGTTTCCTCTCCCGCGCCCTCTTCTTCGAACAGTTCGTTGGCCGCCAGATTTGCCAGATCCTCCAGAAGGACTGCGCAGTCTCCGGAAATGGAAGCCATCTCCCCGTGGAGACAGCATTCACAGGTGACGAATCCTTTCCCTTCACGCATCCGGCGATGCCTCCGGATCCTGGCCTGCGCCTCGGCGCCGAAGGGCCTCATGGTGGCCGCGTATATTCTTTCGGGGGCAGAGCTCTGCAGAATGCATTCCTCCGCAAAGGCGGATCTGCCGTTTCCGCTTCCGCCCGTTACCAGGATCATCATCTTCCGTTACTCTCCTCTGAAGTTCCATTCAACCCGCTTCTTCAGCATATCAGGCTTTGCCGTAAAAGAAACTCCTGCCATAGCCATATAACGGCAAACAGTTCACTAAAGCAAAAAGAGGCTGTCCTTGCGACAGCCACTTTCCATTTCTTATTCCGCTTTTTCCACTTCCGCGATGGCAGTTTTCTTCATCGGAATGCGGCAGTTTTTGTTGTTTCCGAATTCAACGATGCAGTCCTCGTCGGTCAGGTCGATGATCACACCGTAGAAGCCGCTGGATGTCAGTACCGTATCGCCGATCTCAACGGAAGCGATCAGTTCCGCCATGCGCTTCTGCTCCTTCTTCTGGGGACGGATCGCGATGAAATACATAAGCGCTCCGATGAAAACAATGTAGATGACCATGGTGATCAGAGAAAGGCCGCCTGCGGACGCAGCGGTTTCGGTCAGTAAATTAAACATGTATGGTTCCTCCTGTTGTTTGTCTGGGACTTGAAAACCCGATGGAATATATTCTACACAATTAACGTCAACTCTTCAACCTGTTTTTTCATACCTTCCCGCCCTGCGTATAGCGGTCGATCCAGTTCGTTTTAAAATCTGCGAACCTGCCCTCGTCAAGGGCGTTCCGGATCTGCTCCATCAGGTGGTTGTAGAAATACAGATTATGCAGCACACAGAGCCGCATCCCCAGCATTTCTCCGGCTTTCAGCAGGTGACGGATATAGGCCCTGGAATAGTTCCTGCAGGCCGGACATCCGCATCCTTCTTCTATGGGTCGGTCGTCCAGCTCGTATTTCGCGTTGAACATATTCCTCTTGCCGTCCGCTGTGTATACGTGTCCGTGTCTTCCGTTCCGGCTCGGATATACACAGTCGAAAAAGTCAACTCCGCGTTCTACCGCTTCCAGAATGTTCAGAGGCGTTCCTACTCCCATCAGATAGACAGGTTTGTCCACGGGCAGATAAGGGACGACTTCCTCCAGAACATGATACATCTCCTCGTGAGTCTCCCCGACGGCCAGGCCTCCGACGGCATATCCGTCCAGGTCCAGTTCCCGGATCTGTTTTGCGTGTTCTATTCTGATATCGTCAAAAACAGCGCCCTGATTGATGCCGAACAGCATCTGATGCGGATTGATGGTATCTTCAAGACTGTTCAGACGGTCCATCTCCGCTTTGCATCTGACCAGCCATCTGGTGGTCCTGTCCACGGACTGCTGGACATAGGAGCGGTCCGCCCTGCTGGAGGGACATTCGTCAAAGGCCATGGCGATGGTGGAAGCCAGATTGGACTGGATCTGCATGCTCTGCTCCGGGCCCATGAAGATCTTTCTGCCGTCAATGTGCGACTGGAAGGTGACCCCCTCCTCCTTGATCTTCCTCAGCTTAGCCAGGGAAAAGACCTGGAATCCGCCCGAGTCCGTCAGGATCGGTCTGTCCCAGTTCATAAATCTGTGCAGGCCGCCAAGCGCTTTTACCTTGTCATCTCCGGGCCTTACATGAAGATGATAGGTGTTGGAAAGTTCGATCTGTGTTCCGATTTCTTTCAGGTCCGTCGTGGCAACTGCTCCTTTGATCGCCGCCACGGTCCCGACATTCATAAAGACAGGAGTCTGGACTGTTCCGTGCACGGTCTCAAACACGGCACGCTTTGCCCTTCCTTCCTGTTTCAGCAACTGATACATTCAATAATCACTCCACTGTTACACTTTTTGCAAGGTTCCTGGGTTTGTCGACATCCAGGCCCTTTGATACACTGATATAATAACCCAGCAGCTGAAGCGGGATCACGGCAAGGGATGCCATGAAGTGTTCATCTGTTCTGGGCACATAGACCACGAAATCCGCATGGTCTTCCATATCGTAATGGCCGTAGGAGGTAAGGCCCATCAGGTACGCGCCCCGGCTTTTTACCTCTGTCATATTTGAGATGGTCTTTTCGTACAGGCTGCTCTGGGTGACCACGCCGATGGTAAGCGTACCGTCCTCGATGAGGCTGATGGTCCCGTGTTTCAGTTCCCCGGCAGCATAGGCTTCACTGTGAATGTAGGAGATCTCCTTCATCTTCAGGCTGCCCTCCAGGCAAATGGCATAATCGATGCCCCTTCCGATGAAAAAGATATCTCTGGCACTGGAAAACTTGCTGGCAAACCACTGGATCCGCTCTTTGTCGTCAAGGATGCGGCGGATCTTTTCCGGAAGAGATTCCAGCGCTTCGATCAGCTCCTTCTCCTTTTCGGCATTCAGAACGCCCTTGGCTGCCCCGGCACGGATGGCCAGCAGGTACATGGCGATCAGCTGGGTACTGTAGGCTTTGGTCGTTGCCACGGCGATCTCCGGCCCGGCAAGCGTGTACATGACATGTTCCGCTTCCCTGGCAATGGATGACCCGACCACATTGACCACTGCAAGCGTCCGTACGCCCAGCTCCTTTGCCTCACGAAGCGCGGCAAGAGAATCCGCCGTCTCACCGGACTGGGATATGACCACCACCAGATCATCGGCGCCAAGCAGCAGCGTCCTGTACCGGAATTCCGATGCCAGTTCCACGCGCACGGGGATACCGGCCAGGTCTTCCAGAACGTACTGCCCTGCCATTCCGGCATGGTAGGCGGAACCGCAGGCGACGATATGGATGGTTCCGACCTTTGCCAGCACATCGTCATCCAGAGATACTTCAGATAAGTCCACACGGGAAGATGCTTCCCCGTCCGCACCACGGCGGATATAGGCACGAAGCGTATCCTCCACGGCTTTCGGCTGCTCATGGATCTCTTTCATCATGAAATGCTCGAAGCCACCCTTTTCGGCTGCTTCCGCATCCCAATCGATCCGGACAGATTCCTTTTCGACCACATCTCCGTCCAGGTTGTAGAAAACCACTTCTCCGGCTTTCAGACGGGCCATCTCATGATTGCCGATGTAATAGACGTTTCTTGTGTACTTCAGGATAGCCGGAACATCTGACGCCAGATAGGTTTCCCCGTCCTGGGTACCGATGATCATGGGGGAGTCTTTCCTGGCCGCAAAAATCTCCTCGGGATAGTCGCGGAACATGACCGCAAGCGCGTAGGAACCGCGAACGCGGACCATGGTCTTTGCAAGGGCGTCGATGGGACCCACCTTGTATTTTTTGTAGTAGTAGTCGATCAGTTTGATGACGACCTCGGTATCTGTCTCAGAATAAAAATGGTAGCCTTTGCGAAGAAGCTTGTCACGAAGTTCCTGATAGTTCTCAATGATGCCGTTATGTACGCCGACCACCGTCAGGTCATCGGAGATATGCGGATGCGCGTTTTTCTCGGAAGGTTCCCCATGGGTCGCCCAGCGGGTATGCCCGATGCCGCACATTCCCTTGACCGCCATCCCGTCGTTCGTCTTTTCCGACAGAGCCAGCAGCCGGCCTTTGGCCTTCACAACGACCGGTTCCCGGTCCCCGTCCCTGACGGCCAGCCCCGCGGAATCGTATCCGCGGTATTCAAGTCTCGAAAGTCCTTCCAGCAGAATCGGTGCTGCCTGATGTTTTCCTGTAAATCCTACAATTCCACACATAACTGATGCCTTCCTTTACTGCTCGCTCGCGATTTCTTTTTTGTATTTATAGAATGTCTTTCTGGAGATCCTGGCAAGTTCAATGGTCTCCAGGTCGTTCAGGCTTCCGCCGAAGTCCCGGTTCTCGCGCCGGATCAGTTCCTTGGCCTGGATAGACTTTTTCGTGACAAGATGCGCTCCCTGCTTCTGTCCGATCTGCTTTCCGGCCTGTCTGGCCTGCTCAATTCCCTCTCTTGTCCGCTTATGCAGCTCCTCTGTTTCCTTCTCCTCCTGTTCCAGCGCGATGCGCACCTGAATCTTGACCAGTTCGGTGAGATAGTACCCGATCTGTCCGGCCGTCCTGCCGGTCTTGTCTCCTGCGGAGAGCATGTGGGCATTCAGGGCGGATAAAAAGGTCTCGGTATTCAGGTAGGGCTGTTTCAGGAACACAAGAGAAATGTTCTTGTTGAAAAGATTTTCATACAAATGGAAACACTGATCTGCGTCCCGGCACATTCTCGAGACGGAATCAAAAACAATGGTATCCTGCGGTTTCACAAGATGCAGGATCTCCTGCAGCTTAGGCTGTTCTTCATTCTGGCCGGAGGCAAGGTCCTCCTCAAAAATCCTGGCACCGGGATACGCCTCTTCGATGTTTTTTTTCTGTCTGGTCTGACTCTGTTTAGCGTTCAGGATCCGGACATACCCATAAATCTGTGACATACCTGTACTCCCCATACAAAAACGTTACCACCCGGCACGCCTCCGGGCGCGCGGATGGTAACGTTAATTTTACTACACAGGAAAACAAAAGTCAAACAGCTTATTGTCCTGAAGCGCTTTCTGCGCTTACTGTCTGCGGTGCTTTCTGCGCCTGCTGCCGGCAAAGGCAGCTGCAGCGAACATCCCCAGTCCTGCCATCATCATGGCAGCAGTCTGTGCAACCGGTGCATCGTCTCCTGTCCTTGGAGATCTGCCCGGCCCGGGCTCCGTCTGTTTTTCCGTCTCCTTCTTTTTTTCCGTTTCCTTGCGGGATCCTTTTTCAGTCTCTGTCTGTATCTCTGTTTCAGTTTCCGTCTCTGTTTCAGTTTCCGTCTCTGTTTCAGTATCAGTTTCCGTCTCTGTCTCTGTTTCTGTCTCGGTCTCTGTTTCCTTTACCGGAGCATCCTTCATGACGACGGACTGGATCTCCCCGGTGGCTGCAACAGTAAAGGAAATACTCTCCGCAGTCTCATACCCTTCCGGAGCTGTTATCTCCGTCAATGTATAAGTTCCCTCCGGCAGACGTTCGATCAGATGCGGTTCGTTTGTGCTCACCCACTCTTCCACGAGCCTTCCGTCCGCATCCTTCACCTGCAGCCGCGCACCGGGCAGTTCCTCGCCCCCGGTGATATCCTGCTTGCTTACGGATACCTTTGTAAAGTCATCCCGGATGGTCACATGCTGGACAATTTCCGTATCCTTAACTTCAAAAGTCATGACATCCGCCTTTACATAACCGGCTGGCGCCAGTGTTTCCGTGAGATGATAGGTTCCAGGCACAAGGCCGGAGATTCTGTGAGGAGTGCTGCCGGAAATCCATTGTTCTATCTCATTTCCTTCTGCATCCGTCAGCAGCATGGAGGCACCTTCTATCTCCTGATCGCCGTTGATCTCACACTTTGAAAAATCAACAATGATCGGAGTATTGGATATTTCGACAGAAGGATTCAGGACCTCTCCGTCCTCTTCCTCCAGAACATCCGCGATGACGGGACTGACATTACTGCAGTATCCCTTCGGGGTTTCAAGTTCCCTGATTTCATAACTGCCAAGGTAGAGTTCTCCCGAAACAGCTTCTCCGTTTTCATCTGTGATCACCTGACCGGCTTCTTCCCCTTTGGACAGCCTTATGGTCCCGTCACCCGTCACGATATCCTCCGCAGCATAGATTCCGAAACGTACGCCTTCCAGCGGCTTTAAGGTCACGGAATCTGTCTTGACCAGTCTGACCTTTCCTTTCTTCGGACTGTTCGGGATCATTACCTCGATGGGACTTGAAAAAGAGGCAAAACGGTCAATGGTAAAGGAGACCATATCCTCCCCTGCAAAATAACCCTTCGGAGATTGAAGTTCCTCAATATAATAGGTCCCTGCGGGAAGCATGGCCGGCAGCATCACGCTTCCGTTCTCATCCGTCCTGAATGTTTCCAGACTGGTCTCTTTCGGATAATACAGCGTCATGACCACAGGGTTCCTGTTTTCGTCAAGAATGCGGAATTCGACCCCTTCAGCCGGAATCTGCTTTCCCGTCTCCGCGTCTGTCTTGATGAGACGGAGGGCCGCCTCGATCTGACGGTCATTTTTGTAAATGCCTCTGTAGACCTTCCCGTCGGTAACTCCGCCGCCTGCAGTGCCGTCGATGATAAAATCCTTTACCGGCGCCACATGATCCGGATGTTTTGTCTCCTTCACCAGGTATTTCCCGTAGGGAAGCCGTCCCGTTCCGCTGCCATTGATGGTGGTCGCAAGACCGTTTTCATCAGTCACCAGTGTCAGGACCACAGCCCCGGCCTCAAATGTCTTTCCGTCCACCATGACCGTATGGTCTCCGGCATTTGTGAAAGTGAACTCCACTCCCGGGATCGGCTGGGTATCCTCCGGCACTTCCCGGCCGGACAGCTGGCCTTTCAGTTTTGTGATCTCCACATCGAACCGGATGACATCATCCTTGCATCCCGGAGATGTGAGATCCACGACCTGTCCGTTTTCCGTAATGGAAAAAGATTTCTCGTAAGCTGATCTCAGATACCCTTCCGGTGCTTTCTCCTCTCTGATCAGATAGGTCCCGGCCTGAAGTACGGCGTCAAGCTGAGCCGTATGGGAAGGACCGGAGGAAGTGATCTGCGCGATCACCTCGCCTTTGCCGAAGGCTTTTCCTGTGTCCTTGCGGACCAGTTTTGTGTTCTCATTTACCAGGATGGAAAAGACCGCGCCGTCCAGGCTTGCGCTGCCCTGGGGAGCACTTCCGGTCTGCGTATCGTTCTTGGCGATCCGGACTCCTCCGAAAGCAGGTTCATCCGGTATTTCCGGAACAGCCGAAATGACCGCACCGTCCTGGGCTTCCGTGATGGTTCTGGTAAATATCTGCGTGTTCAGCTGATATCCTGCCGGGGCTTTCGTTTCCTGGATCTTCAGGCAGCCCAGAGGCAGAACACCGTCTGTCAGGACCTGCTGTCCGCTGACCAGCCAGGAAGCCTCCGCCTTTACCACATAAGTGCCGTCCGAAGCCTGTTTCACTTCGTAGACCCCTGTACGTTTCGGAGTCCCCTGAGGCGTCGGACTGTCATAATAGCTGATGGTAAACTGGGCGCCGGAAAGCGGTCTTGAAGTGGCGGATTTTGTGATCTTCTTCAGCAGCAGTTCCGCCTTCGCAGTCTTCGGTTCTTCAGGAACGGTGACCACGATCGTCTTTTCGGATGCCTGCGTCAGATCTGCCTTCACCACCCCTATGTTCAGGCTGTAGCCCTTTGAAGCCTTTATTTCTTTCACATAGTAAATGCCGGGAACCAGTTTCAGCACATTGGTCTCCCCGTTTTCGCCTGTCGTGAGCGTTCCTCCCTGTACAGGAGAAGTGCACGCCTCATCCTGATAGACCTGGAACTGGGCGCCGCCAAGAGCATACATGGCGTTCCCGTCTGTCACGGACGGTCTTGCCGAAACCTTTTTCACCTGTACGGCAGCCTCTCCCTTCTCCCACTGGATCTGAAGATCGATATCTCCAAAACCGGTGTAGGTCTCAAAGCTCACATCCTGTGTGGAAGTGGAAGGACCTTTCTTCACATAAGCCTTAAACGTGGAAGAAGTGTTCAGCGCTGCTTTAAGGGTTGTCGTTTTTCCACCGTATGTCCTGACATCCTTTGTTTCAAAATGAACCGTCTCGCCGCCTGAGATGACCGCCTTCCCGCTCTGTGAAGTCCCCGTCCCTTCGTGAACCAGGGTAAGTCCGGCGGGCAGTGTTATGGATGCCTCCACAAAGGAACTGGCCGAAAGGGTCGTGCTCTGGGATCTCAGCCCTCCGCTGATCACGGAACTGGAAAGACTTCTGGGAGACAGACTGACGTTCAGGTCTTCTGTCGAAAGCGAATCCACGGCAACAGCGGCAGCCTTGATGATCTTCTCCGCTTCCTCCGTAAACCGCTCGGCATCCTGACCCGTGCTCCGCCATCCCATATACCATTTGGAACTGTTGGCATTGTCCGGATACCACAGGGCGTAAGCATATCCAAGCACATAGTGTGAGATGGCATAATACTGTCCCTTTGTATAGCCGCTGCCGCCATCATCCAGGATCTTCTTCAGGTTCACAGTCACCTGTTTCCCCGAAGCATCCGTGTAGACTGCGTCCTTTCCCCATCCGGGCCCGCCGTAAAGGTAATACAGCAGTTTAGCCATTCTCTGGGCGCCTTTGGCATCATCCTCAGTGATCTCCTTCACAGAGCTGGCATTCAGGTTCCATGTTCCGGCCTGTCCATTGATGGCTGCCGGCTGAACACAGTAAGCATACCGCTGATAGGTCTTGCTGCTCCCGTCTTCTTCCGTTACCTTAAAAACAACGGAATAGATATTCGTAGAGTGGATCCCTTTCGATTTTTCCCATGTCTCCGGTACATGTGCTCTTCCGCCGGAACTGTTGTTATGGATATTTTCAAAATCGGCGTCCTTCCCCACGATCACTTTTACACTTGCCACACCTTCCAGCGGATCATCGTTTTCCGAATCGATCCCCTGCTCAACATCTCCATCACCGTTCGCGGCAGGGGCCATCAGCCTCATTCTCCTTTTTCCTGTACTCCCAAGAGTTCCCCTCGGGTCTTTGTCGACGTAAGCGGTTTCTTCTCCCTCTTCCAGGGCTACGATCAGAACATCATAGTCCGGCATGGTAAAACTGCCGTTCTCCTGATCTGCCCATTGTACTGACACGCCCCGGCCGTCAGGAATCAAGGCATTCCCGGCCGGCATTGCCCCGGAAACATAGAAGGAGAAGGATTCCTCCGGTTTTGCGGAGGAGATGCTGAACCTGACAGCCTCCCCTTCCTTCGCTTCCATTGCAGAAGTCCCGATCACGATACCTCTGGTAGAAAGCGTATGAATTCCATACTCCTCGGGTTCTTCCGTTTCGGATTCAGATTCAGACTCAGATTCTTCCTCCGAATCAGATTCAGACTCCATCTCCGACTCAGACTCTGCCTCTGAAACGGGTTCGGAATCTGACTCAGTCTCACTCTTTAACTCAGACTCTGCCTCTGATACGGGCTCAGACTCCGGATCAGGCTCTGCTTCTGATCCTGACTCAGCTTCAGATCCGGGAGCATAGGTTTCTTCCGCTTCGAACCTTATTTCTGATTTCCCTTTTACCACATGTTCAGGATCCGTTTCTGCCACGTCTTCCGATTCCATTCCGGTTATCATCTCAGAAGCTCTGTCCGTTACAGCTTCCGTTTCCACAACGTTTTCACCCGGGGGTTCTGCAGCAACGTCTGTTTCCGGATGATTCCCGGCTGCCGTTTCCGTTCCCTCAGGCTGTCCCTG
The DNA here is from genome assembly GCA_902783665.1 of uncultured Lachnospiraceae bacterium. GTDB lineage: Bacteria > Bacillota > Clostridia > Lachnospirales > Lachnospiraceae > Choladousia. The sequence continues at coordinate 34,285 of CACZSG010000156.1, forward strand.
AACAGATTCTGAAGCTTTTTCTGAAGCTGCTCCTGCAGCCTTGTTTTCCGTTGTTTTTCCGGAAGTCTCTTCTTCCTGTGAAGTTTCGGATAAGGGTTCCTTCTCCATCCCGCCAGATGTCTGTGGTTCTTCCGGCCCAGAAGACTGTGCTGCAGCCTCCGTAACCTGTTCAGCAGATGTTTCTGCCGTTATTTCAGACCCCTGTGAAGAGTTTCCGTCTTCCGATCCATCGTTACTTCCGCCATTTTCGGAGGGAGGAATCTCTATGCGGGGTTCTTCCCCTGTTTCCGGAATCTCAAAAGATCCGGCATCATTTTCTTCAGGGACAATTTCCCCGCAAACAGGCACCTCTTCCGCAGCAGGGACCGGAGGCCCCGATGCAGTGCAGAGCAAAACTGCACTTAAACAGATGCACAGCAGGTTTCGAAGTTTCTTTCTTCTGATCATACTCTTTCCTCCCTGAACCTATCTGATGTAAATGTATCTTATTGATAGATTCTGCAACATTATACTATCTGATTTATGTTGTGTCAATAAAGGTTGTGAATCATTACATAAATACTATGATACTTATATAATTCGGGGAATCATAGAGAAATCTATATTGCTCATTGCAGCATATCCAGGTATGCTGTCGTCACATAAGATACTGTTTTATCCATAAAAAAAGCCACAGAAGCTTGAACCTCTGTGGCTGTAAAATAAAGAATTCAATTTTATGACTTTCTTTGGTATATGGAAAACACACGGGTGCGATCGTTACATGCTCTTATCGCTTCGAGAGTTCTCCCATAATATCCTCCCAGCGCAATCCTTTCACGGCCATCAGGACCATCACGTGATAAAGGAAGTCGGAAATCTCATACTTGGCCTCCTCCGGATCCGGATTCTTTGCCGCGATAACAATTTCCGTGGCCTCCTCGCCCACCTTCTTCAGGATCTTGTCCAGTCCTTTGTCGAACAGATAATTGGTGTAGGAACCTTCCTTCGGATGTTCCTTCCTGTCCAGGATCACCTTCATGACATCTTCCAGCACTGTGGCAGGATTGGTATCGGCATATTCCTGTTTCCAGATGCTGCGGTAGAAACAGCTTCTGTTTCCGGTATGGCAGGCCGCACCGACCTGACGGACCTTTGCCAGCAGCGTGTCGTTGTCGCAGTCGATACGAAGTTCTTTGACGTACTGGAAATGTCCGCTTGTAAGGCCTTTTACCCAGATCTCCTGCCTGCTCCGGCTGAAATAGGTCATCCTGCCGGTGCGGACAGTCTGCTCAAAGGCTTCCCGGTTCATGTAGGCTACCATCAGGACTTCCGCGTTCCGGTAGTCCTGTACCACCACCGGCAGCAGGCCGTCCGGACCAGTCTTGATCTCCTCCCAGGTAAGACTGCAGATCTGTTCCCTGACAGGGATACCGGCTTTTTTCGCCATGCTTCTTACATTCTGGAAAGAAGTATCCGGTCCCCAGGAACTGTCGGACAGGCCTGCCGGAGCTGGATCACAGCTGTCTTTATAGAAGATGCCCGCCGACGAACCGTCCGCCTCCCGGTTGAATACGGGTGACAGATCCATGCAGGCGTCGGTCACGATGACCGGAAGCTGCGGATACTTTTCAAGAAAGACCCGGGCATTTCTGCCGTCTGTCAGAACGCCTCCAAGACCGGACGCCTGTTCCTTCTCCGGAAGGATGCCCGAAGGCAGCCAGGCCAGTATTTTTTCACTTCCGAACCGGAGAGACGCCTCTTCCGTAAGAAGACGGTTTTCCTCTTTTGCATAATTCAGGAAAGCCCCTCTGCAGCCGGCATAGAGTAGTTTCTTTACATCTTCCAGTCTGTGGATGCATCCGCCCGCATACACCGGCAGATCCGTGGCGGCCGTGATCTTCCGTATTGCCCCTATGGAAAGTTCATGCTCTTCATCTGTTTCCGAGAGGTCGTAGACCAGGATGGCATCTGCCATGTTCTCTTCACAGGCTTCGGCCTTCCTGGAAGGATCACAGGCCTCCCCGACATGACCGGACTGGCGGCTTTCCAGAACATCGGATCCTTTCAGATAAATGGATGCCAGCAGTTCCACTTGTTTTGTGTTCATCAGATCACTCCTTTGGTAGAGGGAATTCCCTGTACTCTCTCATCATAACGGGTCGCTTCATCCAGTGCTCTGGCAAAGGCTTTGAACATGGCTTCCGCCATATGGTGGCCATTGCCCGGAGAGAGCATCTTGAAGTGCAGATTCATCATTCCGCTGTAGGAGACGGCATAGAAAAATTCCCGTACCATTTCCGTATCCATGTCTCCGATCTTCTCAACCGGAAACTGGACATCCGACTGATAGTAGGGTCTGCCGCCCAGGTCTATGGCACACAGTACCAGCGTCTCGTCCATGGGCAGGATGCAGCTGCCGAATCTGCGGATACCTTCCTTTGTACCCACGGCCTGCCGAATGGCGCTGCCCAGAACGATTCCGGTATCCTCAATGGTATGGTGACAGTCTACGTGGAGATCCCCTTCAGCATTTACTGTAAGGTCAAACAGACCATGTCTTGAAAAGCCCTCCAGCATGTGGTCAAAGAAACCTATGCCTGTTTTTACACTCGTCTTTCCTGTCCCGTCAAGGTCGAAGATCATATGGATATCTGTCTCTTTTGTTGTTCTTGTAATGTCTGCGGATCTTTTCATGAAAGGTTCCTCCGTGATTCATGTCTTCCCATCGGGGCTTAGTTTTCCTGTTCCTCTTCAAATCTGACATGAATCGAGTTTGCATGCGCCGTCAGCTGTTCGGATTTCGCAAAGGTCTCAATATCCTCATGCAGAGCCTTCAGGGCTTCCCTGCTGTAATAGATGATGCTTGATTTCTTTACAAAGTCATCCACGGAAAGCGGTGAGAAGAACCGGGCGGTCCCGTTGGTGGGAAGAATGTGGTTCGGACCGGCGAAGTAGTCGCCCAGAGGTTCACTGCTGTTTTCCCCGAGGAAAATGGCTCCGGCGTTTCTGATCTTTGTCATCACTTCAAACGGGTTGGCCATCAGGATCTCCAGATGCTCAGAGGCAATTTCATTGGCAGCATCAATGGCATCTTCCAGTGTTGATGCCACAAGGAAGTGACCGTAGCCGTTCAGGGATGCCTCAATGATCTCACGTCTGGAAAGCTGCGGAAGAAATCCTTCAATTTCCCGGATGACATCTTCAGCCAGTTTTTCACTGGTCGTGATCAGGATGGCGGATGCCATCTCGTCGTGTTCGGCCTGGGAAAGAAGGTCGGCCGCCACATATCTGGGGTTTGCCGTCTCGTCCGCAAGGACAAGGATCTCACTCGGTCCGGCGATGGAATCGATGCTGACATGCCCGTATACGGCTCTCTTCGCCAGGGCAACATAGATATTTCCCGGACCCGTGATCTTATCTACCTTCGGAATGCTTTCGGTGCCGAAGGCCATCGCGGCGATCGCCTGGGCGCCTCCGCATTTGTAGATTTCATCCACGCCCGCTTCCTTGGCGGCCACCAGTGTTGTCTCGCTGATCTTTCCGTCTTTTCCGGGCGGTGTCACCATGATCATCCGTCTGACCCCCGCCACTTTTGCGGGAACCACATTCATCAGGACAGAGGAAGGATAGACAGCTTTTCCGCCAGGCACATAGACACCGGCACAGGACAGGGGCGTGATCTTCTGTCCCAGAATGGTCCCTTTTTCAGTCGAATCAAACCAGCTGTTCTGTTTCTGCCTCTCATGGAAGGCCCGGATATTGCCGAGGGCGCGGCGGATGACCCGGAGCAGCTCATGGTCGATCTTTTCATAGGCCTCGCCGATCTCATCCTCCGTCACCCGGATGTTCTCCGGAGTGATCTTTACGTGGTCAAACTGCTCTGTATACGCGAAAAGGGCTTCATCGCCTTTTTTTCTCACGTTCTCCACGATGGCAGCCACCCGTTCTTCATATTCAGGATAAGACCCGGGGCTGCGCTGCAGCAGGGTATCCAGGAGTTTCACCATGGTGATTTCATTCAGTCTTTCGATCCGCATTCTTGTCCTCCTTATCTGCCGTTTTTCTCTGTCACTTCATTCAGACGTTTCAAAAGCTCCGTGATCCTCTCATTCTCCATCCGCATGCTCACCTGGTTGACCACGACCCTTGCAGAAAGGGGGCAGACTTCTTCCAGGACTTCCAGTCCGTTCTCGCGAAGGGTGGAGCCTGTCTCCACTATATCTACGATGACTTCGGAAAGACCCACGATGGGGGCCAGTTCGATGGAGCCGTTCAGTTTGATGATCTCGACCGTCTGATTCTTTCTGTTGTAAAAATAATCCTTGGCGATGGCAGGGTACTTGGTGGCCACACGGATCAGTTCCTGGGACTCAAGCAGCGGCTTTGCCTCCTTCGGTCCGCAGACGCACATCCTGCAGGCGCCGAAGCCAAGGTCAAGCACTTCGTACAGTTTGCGCTGTTCCTCCAGGATCACATCCCTTCCCACAACACCGATGTCCGCTGCGCCGTATTCCACATAGGTCGGGACATCAGGGCCTTTTGCAAGGAAAAACTTCAGTTTCAGCTCCTCGTTGACAAAAATCAGTTTGCGGGAGGAAGGATCTTTCATCTCCTCACAGGTGATGCCGATCTGTTCCAGAAGCTGCATGGTTTTGGTGGCAAGTCTTCCTTTACAGAGCGCAAAAGTGAGGTATCGGCTGTTTTCATTTCTGTTCGTCAGGTCCATATGTATCCTCCGCTTCATGGATCAGTTCCACGGCATAGCCTTCTGCTCTCAGTGCCTCGGCCTCCTCGATGGCCTCTTTTCTGGTGGCGTCCTGATATCTGATGATGCGTCTTTCCTGTCCGGGCTCCAGCTCGATCTTCTGCCGCATCAGGGCCAGCAGCAGCTGGTCCGTAACTGTGACGAATCCCACGGCCGGAGCTTCCTTCCCGAAATATCCCAGCAGATGGTCATATCTGCCGCCCTTCACGATGGTATCGCCTGTTCCGAAGGTATAGCCCCTGAAAACAATGCCGGTATAGTAGGAATATCCGTTCAGCATGCCCAGATCAAAGGAAACATAGCGTTCCACATGATAGAATTTCAGTATTTCGTAAATGTCACGCAGACGGTTCAGTGCCTGAACCGCATCCGGATTGGTGCAGGACACGGCTGCCTCCTGCAGGATCTCCACGCCGCCAAACATACGCGGCAGCTTTTTCAGCGCTTCCGTCGCCTCCATATTCCCCCGGCCTGCGGTGGCAGAAAGAAGTTTTTCCACTCCAAACGTATTCTTATTGGAACAGAGACGTCTGAGTTCATCGACCTCCTGAGGTTCCAGATCCGCGGCCTCCGCCAGCGCCTTGAAATAGCCGGCATGTCCGATGCTGATCTGGAAATTTTCCAGCCCTGCCGCCAGCAGGGAACGGATGACCAGCGCGATCACCTCGGCGTCCGCATCCACGCTGCCGTCCCCGATCAGTTCGGCCCCAAGGTTTGTATTCTCCTTCATCCGTCCGCGGTACTCGGAACTGTTTACAAACGTATTGCCGAGATAAGTCAGCCTTACGGGCTCATTGGCGGGCAGAAAATATTTTGCGGCGGCTCTTGCCACGGAGGGGGTAAAGTCGGGCCGCAAAGCAAGGGTATTTCCCTCTCTGTCGAAAAATTTGTAAAGGTCTTTGGATGGGGTGGTTCCGATATCGGCCCCGAATACGTCGAAATACTCAAATGTCGGCGTTTCAATGCCGTGGTAGCCAAAAGAACGGATGACAGTCAGGATCCTCTCCTGCAGCAGGCGCTTCTGTTCGCACTCTCTGCTGTACAGATCTCTGACCCCTTCCGGCGTGTGAAGAATTTTCTGCATGATATAAGATCGGTCCTTTCGCTTCACTTTCGTGTGGTAACGTGTTAGCACGTGAAATCAAAAGAAATTATAGAGCACCCTCTGATATTTGTCAACTTGTTCTTTATTTCCGCTGCTCCGGTTTTCATTCCCTTGTTCCGATTTTTTCCTTTATAAAGCCGGTCAGAGGGTTTCCCGTTCCTTCAGGTCTCTTGCCAGGCCGTCCAGATAGGGAACCAGATACCCGCCATGAGGGCTCAGATAATATTCCTGGTCCAGTTCCATGTAGCGGAAGCTTTTCCTTCCGCCCTCCTGCGCTCTGTTCCAGAACGTCATCAGATGCCGCAGCGGCAGATAGAACAGTTCGTTTCGGGTGGTAAAAAACAGGATCAGAAAGGCGATCCCGCCCTGTTTTTCAAAATCGTTCATGAACCGGACCTGATGAGGATGTACGTTCTGCAGAGAGAACGTATCGATCTGGCACTCCTTCGCGTCGAAGCAGACCGGTATGCCCTGGACCGCGCCGATGTAGTCCACGGTACTCTTCTGGTCGAAGTAAGCCAGCGTGATCTGCCGGTTTTCTTTGTCCATACGGATGGGCGTGATGGGCGTGGGGATTTTCTGGATCAGGGCCAGATTCTTTTCAAGATAGAGTTCGTTGGTGCGGTTGATCAGATCCTCCAGGGTGGATCCTCTCAGTCCGCGGGAGTTCCAGGTTGCCATGTGACCTCCGTCTGTTTCAGTATTTTCTGGTACACCGGCGGAAGCGGTGCCGTAAATTCCCTGCCTGAAAGATAGGAAAAATGGCCTTCAAGCTTTGGAAAGACCAGCCGGTGCGCATGCAGCAGCTGATGCTTCACGCCGAAGCGCTGCCGGTATCTGCTGTTTACTTCAGCATTTCCGTATTTCGCGTCTCCGATGATCGGATGTCCGATGGATGCGAGATGCGCGCGGATCTGATGGCTCCGTCCGGTGATCAGCCAGATCTCCAGAAGGGAAATGTCCCCGGAGGACGCCAGCACGCGGTATTCCGTTTCAATGGGCAGGGCCTGATCCGGAAGGTTCTGCAGGGTGTTCCCTGTTTCCGGAAGGATCCTGACCTGGTTTTTCTGCCGGTCCTTTACCAGCAGTCCCTTCAGCCGTTCTTTTCCTTCCATCTTTCCGCACACCAGTGTCCGGTAATACTTATGTACCGAACGGTCCTTCAGCATGCGGCTCATCTCCTGCAGTCCCGCCACGGTCTTTCCGGCGATAACGATCCCGCTGGTATTCCTGTCCAGCCGGTTGCACACAGCCGGGTGAAACCAGCCGGCCTTCTCCTTCGTAAGGCTGCCCGTCTCCATCAGATAGGTCGTCAGGTACTCCACCAGGGAGATATCCTCCTGTTCTGCCTTCTGTGAAAGCATGCCTGCCGGTTTGTTGATCAGGATGATGTCCTCGTCCTCGTAGAGGATATCAAGATCTGCATGGGCCTCCTGAACCGTATCCCTGTGAAGCTTTTCCAGGGTCTCCTCCGAAAAATACAGACGGATCTCATCTCCCGGGACCAGCAGTTCTTTTCCCGCAGCCTTTTTTCCGTTCAGTGTAATATTCTTTTTGCGCAGCATCTTATAGATAAACGAAGCCGGGGCTTCGTTCAGATACTTTACAAGAAGCTTGTCGAACCTCTGGCCCGCTTCGCTTTCCGTAACGGTGATCTGGCGCATTCATTACCTCCTAAAGCGAGATCCTCAGCAGCAGGTGCATGATCAGTTCTTCCCTGGAAAAGTCCGGGTAGCGTTCATCCGGCGTAAAGGATATGCCCGCCCTGTATTTTTCGGGGTCTGCGGAAAGCTGCTGCACCCTCTGGCAGTATGCTTTCAGGTCTTTCATGACGCGGACCTGCATGTCAAAGAACTGATTGCTGTTCATGATCCTTGTAATGTGCTTTTCAGCATAGCTTACGTCAGCCTTCGGATCCGGCGTATAACACACGATCTGGTTTCCGCATACGACGGCGGCATTCACCACCGTATTCTTCTCCTCCGCCGTCAGCACAAGCTCGTAGGCATGGATCAGATCCCCTGATACCTTCTCCACAGCTCTGACAACGGAAGGATCCGCCGGCTTCTGCAGCAGGATCATCACCAGGGCCACCAGATAGCGGCAGGCGGGAAGGCATCCCATGATCGCGAAGAACGTCATCAGGTTTGCCCTGGTCCCTGTGACGGTATATCCGATGATAAACAGGCCCAACGGAAGCGCGAACAGCAGGAACGTGATCAGAAACAGCTGCTTCTGACGGTATCTGATATACCCGGCTTCTCCTTTCAGCACTCTGTTGAACATAGTTGTCTTCTTATTTGTCTTGTCAGATTTTTTCATCTGTGCTTCCTCTTATCTGATGGTCTGCTTCTGTCCGAACCGCTTCTGTTTCCTTCGGCTGTTCTTCTTCTGCCTGAACCGGTTCTGTTTCCATCAATTGCTTTTCCTCTGCCGGTTTCGGGACCAGGTTTTTTCTTCGCATCTTTCTGCTTCTGCCCCGAACTCTTCTGTCCCGAAAGCTTTCTGGGCGGGATCAGGCAGTCGGGTCCGAATCCGATCAGGTCTTTTCTGCCTGCTTTCAACAGCGCTTCATGTACCAGATCGTAGTTTTCCGGTCTTCTGTACTGGATCAGCGCCCGCTGCATGGCTTTTTCATGGGGATTCTTCGGTACGTAGACAGGTGTCATGTCCCTTGGATCAAGCCCGGTGTAATACATGCAGGTCGATATGGTGGAAGGCGTCGGATAAAAATCCTGCACCTGTTCCGGCATATAGCCGAGTTTTTTCAGGAAGCAGGCCAGTTCCACCGCCTCTTTCAGTCCGCATCCCGGATGCGATGACATCAGGTAGGGGACCAGATACTGGTCCATGCCGCAGGAAAGGTTGATCTTCCTGTACTCCTCCGTAAATCTCTCATAGACCCTGTGGGGCGGTTTCCCCAGTTTTTCCAGGACCGGATCCGACACATGCTCCGGCGCCACCTTCAGCTGTCCGCTGATATGATATTTTACCAGTTCCCTGAAAAACGTCCTGTCCTTATCCAGCATCAGGTAGTCAAAACGGATTCCCGAACGGATAAATACCTTCTTCACCTTCGGGATCTGCCGAAGTTTTCTCAAAAGCAGAACATAATCCCTATGGTCCGCGATCAGATTCGGACATGGTTCCGGGGTCAGGCACTGGCGGTGGCTGCAGACTCCCTTCGTCAGCTGCTTTTTGCAGGCAGGCTGACGGAAATTGGCTGTCGGACCTCCCACATCATGAATATAGCCCTTGAACCCGGGATCGGCGGTCATGTTTTCAGCTTCCTTCACCAGGGATTCATGGCTTCTGGCCTGTATGATCCGCCCCTGATGGAAGGTCAGCGCACAGAAATGGCAGCCTCCGAAACAGCCGCGGTTGCTGACCAGGGAGAACTTTACTTCCGAAAAAGCCGGTACCCCTCCCTTTTCATTGTATGATGGATGCCAGGTGCGCATATAGGGGAGCGCGTAGACATCATCCATCTCCTGGGTGGTCAGCGGCTTAGCCGGAGGATTCTGTACCACAAATACGGTGCCGTAGGGCTCCGCAAGCCTTTTTCCGTTGAACGGGTCCGTGTTGCAGTACTGGGTATAAAAGCTTCTGGCAAAGACCGCCCGGTCCTCTTTCAGTTCCTGGTAATCCGGAAGCATAACGCAGTCATACAGCAGTTCTCTGTTCTTGGTCTTAAAGCAGGTTCCGGGAATGAATGAAATATCCTTTACATCAAGCCCGGAAGCCAGCGCATCCGCTATCTCGACAATAGAATGTTCTCCCATCCCGTAGGAGATCAGGTCCGCGCCGCAGTCCATCAGAACGGAACGTTTCAGCGAGTCGGACCAGTAATCATAATGGGCCATCCGCCGCAGGCTGGCTTCTATACCGCCGGCAATGATGGGCACCTTTTTATAGGCCTGTCTGATCAGGTTGCAGTAGACGACCACTGCATAATCCGGTCTTTTCCCGATCTCACCGCCCGGGGTATATGCGTCGGTCGTTCTTCTTTTTCTGGAAACCGTATAATGATTCACCATGGAATCCATGTTTCCGGCGCTTACCAGGAATCCCAGCCTTGGCTCGCCCAGCACCATGATACTCTCCTTCTTTTTCCAGTCCGGCTGAGCAATGATGCCGACCGAATAGCCGCGGGATTCAAGTACCCTTGCAATGATCGCCGTGCCGAAGGAAGGATGGTCCACATAGGCATCCCCGGTCACATAGACAAAATCCGGCTGCCGGATGCCGCGCCTTTTAAGGTCGGAAGGGGACATAGGAAGAAATCCGTCTGTATCCATGTCACTCCTCCTTTCCGGCATTGGCAAGTTCCTGTATCTCCTGCTCTGTCAGATATCTCCACTGACCCGGTCTCAGGTTTTCATCCAGCTTCAGAGGTCCCATGGAAAGGCGCCTCAGAAAGATCACTTCTTTTCCCCTGGCCTGGAACATCCGCTTTACCTGATGATATTTTCCCTCGCAGATGGTCATCAGTGTCTCGCAGACCGGTCCTTCTTCATCCATTCCGGCAGAAAGGATCTCAAGCTGCGCCGGAAGCGCGGGCTTTTTTTCACCATATTCCAGGCCGCCTGCAAAAGCCTCAACGTCCTCGGCATCCACATTTCCCCTCACCCTGGCCATGTAAGTCTTATTCACATGCCCGGCCGGTGAAAGCAGCCGATGCACAAGAGCTCCGTCATTCGTGATCAGCAGCAGCCCTTCGGTATCCGCATCCAGACGTCCGGCGGGGGCCAGGTCTTTACAGACCGGGGCTTCGGTTCCATCCGGGACCGCGTTTTCCTCCTTCAGGAAAGACATGACCGTAGGATACCGGCTGTCGGAGACAGCCGTCACACACCCTGCGGGTTTATTCAGCATAATATACCGGAACTGCTGCCAGACAAGCAGTCTGCCGTCCAGTTTCACCTCGTCCGTGCCGGCTTCCGTTTTCTGTTCCGGTTTTGCGGCAGGCGTTCCGTTTACGCAGACCCTTCCCTGCCTGATCAGCTTTTTCACGTCGCTTCTGCTGCCGCAGCCGCATTCGGCAAGAAATTTATCCAGTCTCATCTGCATGCCTTTGGTACGCCTCCCCTCACATGGAAAAGACCCTGAAAGAACAGGAATACCCGTCGCCTTTCAGGGTCCGACGCCGCGCCTATTGTGGCCTGACGGCGTTACTCTTCTTCTGTTTTATCCTCTTCCGGCTCTGCAGGTCTGCTGTAGGAAGCCGGAGCAACCGTGGGATTCAGTTCCTGACGGTTTCTGGTCACGATATCGAGGTAAGAATGAACAGACTCGATAAAGCTCTGATATCTGCCGCCGGCTGTCTCGATGGTATCGCTCATGACCTTCTCAAGATTCTCCAGCATTTCGTCTGTGTAGCGGAGCGCGCTCATACGGATGTTGTTGGAATCTTCCGTCGCCTTGTCGAGAATCTCCTGCGCCTGCGCGTTTGTCTGCTCGATCAGCTGATTTGACTGCTCAACCGCATTCTGCATGATCTCGCTTTCGCTGACGATCTTCTGAGCCTGGGCATTTGCTTCCTCGATGATCTCGTTCGCCTTGTTCTGCGCGTCCTCCAGAATAGCATCCTTGTTGCTGATGATCTTCTGATAACGTTTGATCTCATCCGGAGTCTTCATGCGCAGTTCACGAAGCATCTCTTCCAGTTCTTCCTTATTGACCACGATCTTTGTGGACGAAAGCGGCTGATACTTACAGCTGTCAACGTATTCTTCAATCTCTTCAATGATCTGTTCAATTCTGCTGCTCATCGTATACTCTCCTTAACTCATTTTCCAGGGGCCAGCTTTGCTTCACTGATCTTTTCTTTCAGAAGCTTTTCAACTTTTGGTGTAACGAACCCGGATATATTGCCTCCATACCAGGCCACTTCCTTAACGATGGTGGAACTGATATACGCATAATTCAGGGCAGTCGTAAAGAAGATGGTGTCAACTTCGTGATCCATGCTTCGATTGGTCTGCGCCATCTGCAGTTCATACTCAAAATCAGTAACCGCCCGAAGCCCGCGGACGATAAACCTGGCTTTACATTTCCGCACAAAATCCACGGAGAGACCTGAA
>CACZSG010000157.1 GCA_902783665.1 uncultured Lachnospiraceae bacterium
CCCAGAACGCCTTCATAGCCTGTCAGCGCAATGATGCCTTTGTGCCCGTGATAGGCGAAATCCGGATGCTGTTCCACGAAAGTATCGATCCAGGGGACCATATCGAAATCGCCGAGTTCCGTGGTGCCGTCCGCCTTTCTGTAACTGTTCTTCACTTTTCCGTTCTCGTCCAGCACCAGCTTCTGGGCAAATCCGTCCCCGTCCATGTAGTGGTAATAGCTGACATCGTCCTGCGACAGGACAAAGGCCTTTTTTCCCGCCGGCAGGCGGATATCGCCCCTGCTCACCGTTCCGTCCGCGTTCACGGTGCACATGTCATGCAGGCTGACCATCACGTAGCCCTTTTCATACATGGCCTGCATGATCTTTTCAAATTCGCTCATGGTCGTCATGACCTGATTGTACCCGCCTTCATCTCCGTCTCCGTCGAAGGCCAGGGAAGTATCCCGGATCATGGTATGGAAGAAGACATGGGTGACCTGGTCCAGCGGATAGGAAACGCAGGATTCCTTCAGTCTTCTGTACTCTTCCACCTTTGTCTGCATGGCCTGGCTGCTGGTATAATAGGCAGAGTTCTGAAGGATCTCCACGGCCTTGTCATAATCATACTGGGCAACGGCGCGGGCCGCCTCGTCCAGGACCTCCTGCTCGTTTTCTTCCCTGTTCTTTCTGGCAGAGGCAATGGGCAGCGCCGGTTCCTGCTCCGTGTCCCCCGCGGCCGAGGAAATCTGGCGGTTCCGTTCCTCCACGCGTTCCTCCCAGGCCGAGCGGAGCTTCCCAAGACCCGGCAGCGCTGCCTCCCGGATCAGGATGACCAGCAGGAACACGATCATCAGAATGAGAACGCTGATGATCGTCTTCAGGATCAGCTCATTTTTTCTTTTCCGGTCTCTTCTGATATAGATGTTGTCTTCAGACTTTCTTTTTTTCATTGGTTTCCCCCTTACCCTGCCTGTTTGCGGTCCGTATGCCGGACCTTTCTTTCATGCAAGTTTTCCCCACTGGTCTAACTATACCATATCAGGAAGAGAAATCATAACAAAAAATAGCGCTTTCTCTTTGATAAAAGCTTCCGGCATGGTACAATAATCACGGTCAGGCTCCAGACTGTCCGGAAGGCAGGTGGTTTCGTTTTGTTCTGGGGAAATCGTCCTTATCATACACTCGACTGGGAACTGCGGAACCAGTTCGGGGAAAAGGTATATCGGCTCGCATTAAACGGCGGCATGACCTGCCCGAACAGGGACGGCACCGTCGGGACCGGAGGCTGTATCTTCTGTAGCGCGGGAGGTTCCGGGGAATTCGCGGGCGAGGCCGCGCTTTCCATTGAAGAGCAGATCCGCCGGCAGAAAGCGCTGGTACAGTCCAAGCGTCCTGTCCGCCTGTTCATCGCCTATTTTCAGGCTTATACAAACACCTATGCGCCCGTATCCTATCTTCGGAGAATCTTTACGGAGGCCATCAGCCAGCCGGGCATTGCCGCTCTGGCCATCGCAACCAGGCCCGACTGTCTGCCGGAAGAAGTGCTGGACCTGCTGCAGGAGCTAAGTCTCCGGCTTCCCGTATGGGTGGAGCTGGGCCTTCAGACCATGTCGGACGAGACCGCCCGTTTTATACGGCGCGGATATCCGCTCTCCTGTTTTGAGGAGGCCGTCCGGAAGCTGAAGTCCCGGAATCTGACCGTCATCGTCCACACCATCCTGGGACTTCCCGGGGAAAGCCGGGCGGATCACCTGAATACCATGCGGTACCTGAGCAGGCTGAAGATAGACGGCATCAAGCTGCAGCTGCTCCATGTGCTTCGGGGCACGGACCTGGCGGATTACTATCGGGACGTGGGTTTTCCCGTTCCCTCCATGCCGGAGTATATTGACGATGTCATCGCGTGCCTGGAAGTGCTCTCGCCGGACATCGTCATCCACCGCCTCACGGGCGACGGGCCTTCGGATCTGCTGATCGCCCCGGACTGGAGCCTGAAGAAGCGCACCGTACTGAACGCGCTGCACGCCGAACTGAAAAAGCGCGGAACATGGCAGGGCCGTTTATACGAACCATGAAACTCGTGCAGTGCAATAAATTCAGTGCCTTTACCAGATCAAATTCCCAATCCTGAAACAAAGGAGATGGTTTTATGGCAGATACCCTTATAATCAACAAACTGGTCGTTCTGTATGTCCTTTGGAAAGCGGATGCCCCTCTTTCCAACGCGCAGATCTCGGAGTGCCTGCTGGAGCGTGAATATATGCCCTATTTTTCTCTGCAGGAATCCATCAACGAACTGGCCGGAACAGGCCTGATCCGGATGCAGAGCAGGGGAACCGTCACCTCCTACACCCTGTCCGAAACAGGCCGGGATACCATATCCACGCTTTACGACCGTGTCCCCGAGTCTTTCCAGAAAGAGATCACCCAGTATCTCCAGGAGAACCGGGAAAAACTGCGCGACGAAAGTTCCGTTTACGCTGAATATGAAAAGACTGCGGACGGTGAATTCTCTGTCCACTGCCGCGTCAACGAAAACGGGACCGACCTGTTCCATCTGACGGTGACCGTGCCGGATGAAGAGCAGGCCAGATCCGTCTGCCTGCGGTGGTCCGCAAAATCCCAGCCAGTCTACCAGATCATCATGCAGGAACTGCTGAGCTGAGGAAATGTCCTGCAAAACATGCATGATTGAAGATGTTGTTCCGCTGATGCTGTCGAACGCAAACAGCCGGCCCCTTTTGGAGCCGGCTGTTTTTTCTGTTTATCTCTGTGTTTCCACTTTTATTATTTCTGAGCGGTACCGCCGGTTCAAACACCGATCGCCTGGGTCCAGTAATGCTGCTGGTAGATGTCCGTGAAGCGGTACAGGATCAGGGTATGACCTTCTCCCACATAGGTGTCGCTGATGGTCATGGAATCCGTCACCTGCATGGGTTCTCCCAGATAATAGCTGTCCTGGAACTCGCCTTCATAAGAGTAGAAATCACACAGGAATTCCAGCGTATCTCCTTCCTGAAGCTCCAGCAGGCCTCTTGCCACGGTTTCCGTCTCGTCCGCTTCATAGTCGGGCTGCGCGCCGGCAATATACCCATTGGGGTTGTCCGAATCGAACACCAGGATCAGGTTCACTCTCTGGCCGTTCAGCATGGCCGGCACTTTGCCTGTAATGCTGTAGCCGTCCTCCGTCGTGGTGGTATCCAGATGATAGTAGGCCACCGGCTGGTCGTTGATGGAGATCCAGGTGCCTTCCGTATCCGGAACCAGATTGCCTTCCTCGTCAAAGGAATAGATGTTGTCCAGGCCCAGGTCCACGAAGCCGCTTCCGTCGTCATAGAACAGGTTCAGGTCCAGCTGCTGGACCAGATCCCACTGTTCTTCCGGCATGGAAATGATGGGATTCCCATCCGCGTCCTCCTGCCAGTACAGGGAAGAGGGATCGAACAGATTCTCGTCCAGATATTCTGCCGTAGAATCCATATCGAAGGATCTGCCGCCGAAAAAGCTTGAATCCACACCGGAGATTCCGGATATACCGGAACTGTTTCCGCCAAGCAGCAGCGAAAGCAGGTC
>CACZSG010000158.1 GCA_902783665.1 uncultured Lachnospiraceae bacterium
ATCTGACGCCTGACTTCAAGGATGGATAATCTGCAGGATTCGAAGAGAAGGCGAGGTTTTGAGTTTTCAGTTCATATAGGACAGGAATGCATTGTTCGCGTCCTCGAACATGGCCGTACTGTCATTCAGGCCGCCGTAATAGGTCTCGTCACTGCCCGGATCCATCAGAATAACGTTATACTCGTCGTAACCTACAATGGTCACCATGCCGGTCGGGGTAGCGGCCAGCACTGCTCTGCCCTGGCCCACAAAGTACAGCACCATGTCCAGGGTGCATCCCTTCAGGTCCAGCACCTCTGTATCCATCTGCTCTTCCAGCTGCGCGATATCCATGGTTCCCGCCAGGAAGGCCGGCGGAACTTCCTCCGGTTTCATGCGCTTGGTGGTAGTGCGGTTTCCTCTCTCCCAGACAAAGGCTTTTTCCTCATTGATCACAACGCCCACTGTTTCGTCCGCGCGACGTACCGCGGAAGCCGCGTCGTTGAAGAAACTGTCCATGACGCCGCCCGCATATACATAATAGAGAGATTCCTGATCTTCCGCGGCGGGGAGCGTCACGGTCTTGGAATCCGCCGTGGAAACAATACGGCAGATGACTGTCTGGGGATTGTCCGAGGTATCCACATTTCCGACACGGAGAATGATCTCGGTCTGCCGTTTGTCTGTCACTCTGGTGCTCAGACCATACCGCACCGCGTCCTCCACGTCCGTGCTGACAATGTGGTCTTCTGCCGTGGCGGCATATCCGGTCTTGGTACGGACGACTCTGTCCAGGGTAAGCATGTTGTCCTCTTCAAACACGCTTCTGACAAAGATTCCCGTGGGTTCGTAAGTCTTGATGGATTCTCCCGCGGGGTTTTCGATCTCCAGCCTGTACATCGGGAAGACCTCGCTTCCGGCGTGGGCCAGATCCAGATCCGTCTCATGGGCATAGCCGTAGATCAGGTCCTCGCCCATAAAGCATACCGGACGGATGTAATCTCCGTCTCCGGCCTGGATGTCCCGGATGTTTCCCGTCTCCATGTCGATCACATGAAGCGTTTTGGAAGTGAATCTTTCGCCTTCTTCCAGCCAGGCGAAGAACCTGCCGCCGTCCGATCCGGCAAAGCAGTCGTTGCGTACCCCGGAGGCCACCGCCGCCCAGCTGCCGTCGTACAGATCCACTCTGTGCAGTGTCTCGTCCACGAACAGGTATGCGTAATTCCCGTTGAGGGTTATGTAGGAGAGTGCATCCAGGTCGAGTTTCAGCAGGTCATAGGCTTCCATGGTCCTGGCAAAGGCCAGTTCTTCCACGGAAGCGGAAGCATCTTCAAAATAGTAGATGCCGACACCGTTCTCGCCTTCATGCACGCCCCGGTTCATGTAGCCGGAGACGGCAAACCAGACGTCCCCTTCCGCATTCACCCGGAGTATCCGGATGTCGTTTTTATCATAGAAGTCCCGGTAGTCCATGTTTTCGGACTGGGGGAACCCGAAAATGCGCGTCAGCTTGTTCTCTCTGTACTGGTAGGTCCAGAGCTCGTTTTCCTGAACGAAGGCGGCGACACGCTTGTTCTCGTCGAACATGTACTCCACGTCCATGCCCGTGATGCCCAGATTCAGTCCGTTGTCCACAAGGACATTTCTTTCCGGGGAGAAAAGTTCGTCTGTTGTCCTGGTAAAGTCCAGAAGGAAGATACGGGTATCGGTATATCTGAGTCTGTAGAATTCTTTTACATTGTAGATCTCCGTGATCCCGGTTTCCCCTACGGAGGAGATCCTGTATTCCAGCACAAAGGAAGCTGTCGTCTTGTTGATATCCACCAGACTGGGCGTCGGTTTATAGTAGATCTGGGGATACAGTTCTCCCCACATCAGCTGGTTGACGGCTGCATGAATGTCCATGGATGCCAGCGTGGTCTCGTTTCCGCTGGATTCATCTGGTTCCACATAAGTTCCCAGACTGGTCTCGTCGGAGCGGTTTACGCACTTTTCATAGAAGCCGGTGACAAAATCCAGATAGGCGGAAAGATGCAGACCGTCCTCCAGGATCAGCCGGGTGTAAAAATAGATATCTCTTCCGCCGGCATTCACGCGGAGCTTGAACATGTACTCCTGTTCCATGCGCATGCTGTTCTGCAGCTGCAGCGTGGCATACAGGTAGCCGCCTTCCTCCGTCATCTTCACAACGGTCGTATTCTCCAGCGTTTCTGCCCCGTCCAGGGTGATCACCTCGTAGGAAACTTCCTCCACCCCGGCATCGAAGGGCTGGATCTGGATCTGCAGCGTATGATCCGCCGGCAGAATCGTCACCGTGTCACGGATCTGCGTCACGTCCATTTCTTCCGCATAGCCGTGCAGGCAGTTGTAGCTTACGCCGTTGTTCTGCATGTATACCAACGGGAAGGTGGAACTCTGCATCCCTTCAACGATCACCGGCGCCGCCTGGTTGATCAGGCGCTCGAACCCGTACAGGGCGGTGATAAAAACGAGTACCAGAAACACGACGTGAAGAATTCGGTTCCTGGCTTTAAGCAGTGCGCGTCTCATCTAAACGATTCTCCTTAGTCTTTCACTTCCGGGAAGGACTGATCAGATCAGTCTTTCCTCAGCGTCCGGCCCCAGCAGCCGCGCCAGTGTGGGCGAGACATGCAGGGCGTCCATGGCAGCGCTCAGCCTGCCGGAAGGTTCCATGCCGGCCGCTGCCTTTCCGCTTTTTCTGACTGCCCGAAGAAGAAGATTCTTGGGCGTATGTTCCATATCGATAAACTCCAGCACCTGTACCTCGTAGCCGGCCTCTTCCAGCAGAGAGGCACGCAGGCCGTCCGTGACGAGCGCGGCGATCCGTTCCTTCAGAATTCCGTATTTCAGGACAGGTTCCAGAACATCACACCTGATCTGCCGGTTCAGTTCATGCTGGCAGCAGGGGACGGAAAGGATTACTTTCGCGTTCCAGCTGACCGCTTTTTCCAGGGCGTAATCCGTAGCGGTATCGCATGCGTGAAGCGTCATCACCAGATCCACCGCCTCGGCACCTTCGTACTGCGCGATGTCTCCTGTCATGAAGCGGAGCTTTTCATACCCGAACTGCCGGGCCAGCTCGTTGCATCTGCGGATCACGTCCTCCTTAAGGTCAAGGCCTGTAATACGTACATCCAGTCCGCACACTTCGTGCAGATAATAGTATACGGCAAAGGTAAGATAGGATTTTCCGCAGCCGAAATCGATCATGGAGATTTCCCGGTCCGAAGGTAACTGGGGACGTATATCCTCGATGAATTCCAGAAACCGGTTGATCTGCCGGAATTTGTCATACCTGGACGCCACCACCTGCCCCTGTGGGGTCATGACGCCAAGTTTCACCAGAAACGGAACGGGTTCGGAAGCGGGAAGAAGATATTTCTTGGTGCGGTTGTGCCCCAGGCTTCTGGGATCGATCTTTGTCCTGGATTCTTCCTGTACAGGGACCCGTTTCCGGCTTACCGTCACCTTTCCCTTTTTGCTTACCAGCGCCGAGGCATTCATCTCCCTGTGTTCCGCCTGAAGCTGACGGAAGGATTCCTCCATCCAGAGAAGGATCCGCTGCTTCATCTCTTCCCTCTCCAGGTTCAGGTGAAATTCCTTTTTTCCGTCCCACTGTGCCGCCTGAAAGTGCAGCGAGTTCCTGTTCCACACGGGGCGGATCCGGACGCGGAGGAAGCCTTCCTCCCCCCTTCTGCCGCTCAGTGTGATGCGGACCAGTTTTTCATCCAGTATCTGATCTAAAAGACGGCCAAGTTCTTCCATAAATCTCCTCCTGATTTCTTAAAAGTATATCATAGTTTTCCATCCGGTTGACGGAAATTTTTTCAGGTGCTACCATAGAGCGAAATCTTATACAGGAGGGTAAAAAATGGCAAAAGCCAAGGAAGTCAAGACCAACGCCATGCGGATCCTGGACCGCATGCATATTTCCTATACTTCGAGGACCTATGAATGCGCCGAATTTACGGACGCGCAGCAGATCGCGGATCTTCTGGGTCTTCCTCATGAGACCATGTATAAAACGCTGGTGACCGTCAGCCCGGACAAGAACTATTTTGTCTTCGTGCTGCCCATCGATGCCGAGGTAGATCTGAAAAAAGCCGCCCGGGTGGCATCCCAGAAATCACTGGCCATGATCCATGTCAAAGAGATCAACCAGGTGACCGGGTACATCCGCGGCGGCTGTACTGCCATAGGAATGAAAAAGAATTATCCCGTATTTATAGATCAGTCTGCAGAGCCTTTGCAGGAGATCGTGGTCAGCGGAGGCAGGCTCGGCGTACAGATCTCCCTTTCGCCTGATGACCTTCTACGTGCCAGCCAGGGAACCTACGCCGATTTCTGCGTGGAACCCTGACATGGAAACGGTTCCGTTTCTGTGTGAAGTCCTGGCAGGGAAACTGTCCCCTTTTGTGTGAAATCCTGACAGAAAACAGGCTCTGGCGAAAACCGGAACCTGTTTCTTTTTGTCACGTGGTGGTAACATCGTTGATCCAGATCCCTTTCTGTACCATCGCGAAGCCCAGAAAGCACTTTAAAAGCTCTGTCAACTGGCACAGCAGGAACAGCGGGATGATCGGCATGCCCGTATAGTGCGTCAGAACATAGGAAAGGGGCACCATGACGACCCAGGTGAAGACGGCGTCAAACAAAAAGGTGATGAATGTATTTCCCCCTGAACGCAGAATGAAATAGGACGCGTTGTTGAAGGCATTTAAAGGCATGCAGACCGCGGAGACACAGATCAGTCCCGTGGCGATCCGCTTTACTTCCTCTTCCGTGTTGTAAACCTCCGGGAAGATACGGGCTGTCAGCAGGAGTGCCGCTCCCACCACGAAGCATACCGCAACAGCGAAAAAGGTCAGCCGGAACGCGTCTTCCTTCACATCCTCTTTGTGCGCGCCAAGCTCCTGTCCTATGATGATGGCGACCGCATTTCCCAGTGAGATGAATACAATATTGAACAGATTGGAAATGGTGGAGGAGATATTCAGGGCCGCGATCACTTCCAGTCCTCGCATGGCATAGTTCTGCACCAGGATCGTCTGGCCCATGGACCAGAGCGCCTCGTTGACCAGCAGCGGCGTTCCTTTGATCAGCATGCTCCTGACCAGTGCGGCCGGAATGCGCATGCTTCGGTACAATCCTTTCATAAAGGGGAACCTGTCCGTATGTGTATGGGCATAGAAGACCACGATGGCCAGCTCCGCGAACCTGGAAACTATGGTCGCGATGGCTGCACCGGTCACGCCGAGGGCCGGAGCCCCGAATTTCCCGTAGATCAGGATATAGTTCAGGCACAGGTTGATCAGCACGGCTGCAAGGCCTGCTTTCATGGGAAGCATTGTCTCATTGCATTCCCTTAAAGTCCCGGCATAGGCCTGGGTCAGCGCGAAGGGAAGAAGATGCAGATACATCACCTGCAGGTATTCCCTCGCGTACAGTCGTGTCGCCTCCGCGTTCCCGCTCTCCCCGGCGTCATGCAGATACCGCAGAATCAGCGGATCACGGAAACGGATCAGGACAAAGTAGCCGGCAAGGCTGACCGCAAGGCAGGTCAGCAGCTTGAACCGGAAGGAATACCGGATCCCTTCCTGGTCCCCCTTGCCGAAAAACTGTGCCGTAAAGATACCTGCGCCGGAGATGCCTCCGAAAATGCACAGGTTGAATACGAACAGCAGCTGGTTGATGATGGCAACGCCGGACATCTGGTTGGTGCCGATGCGCCCCACCATGATATTGTCCAGCATGTTGACAAAATTGGTGATTCCGTTTTGGATCATGATGGGAACGGCGATGATCATCATCCTCTGATAAAACTCACGCGTTCCCACCCATTTTTTCAGTTTCTGTCTCATCCGGTCCTCCCGTCTTTACCGGGAAAAAAGAAAGTTCTTATCCGGCAATGACTTTTCTGTAATTCTTCTTTCCTCTTCTGAGAACGATCCCGTCCCCTGCAAGCGACTCTTTGGAGATCAGCTCTTTGCTGTCCGTCACCTTTTCTCCGTCCACGGAAACACCGCCCTGTTCAACGGCGCGGCGTCCTTCGGAACGGCTGGGCACCAGGCCTGTCTTCTGCAGAAGGGTGACGATGTCGATACTGCCGTCTTCAAAATCGGCGTCTGTCAGTGTCGTCGTCGGCAGTTCCGCTGCCGCGCCGCCTGCAAACAGTGCCTTTGCGGCGCTCTCCGCCTTCTTTGCTTCCTCTTCCCCGTGTACAAGACTGGTCAGCTCGTAAGCCAGGATCTCTTTTGCCCTGTTCAGCTGGCTGCCTTCCCACTTGTCCATCTCGTCGATCTGCTCCAGCGGCAGGAAGGTGAGCATGCGGATGCACTTGAGCACGTCCGCGTCCGCCACGTTGCGCCAGTACTGGTAGAACTCGTAGGGGCTGGTCTTGTTGGGGTCGAGCCAGACGGCGCCGGAGGCGGTCTTGCCCATC
>CACZSG010000159.1 GCA_902783665.1 uncultured Lachnospiraceae bacterium
ATAGAACGAGCCTTTGGAAGTGTGGGAAGCCTCCACGATCTCATCGATGGTCGTCTGCTCATATCCCTGGTCATAGAAAAGCTGCCAGGCCGCCGAGATGATTTTTCCCTTTGTGTTTGCGGATTTTTTCTGTTTCATCGATTCATGGTTCCTTTACTGTTCGATCACGATAACAGGCACAGTTCTTTTACTGGTAATCTACTTTCATCAGGCACAGGCCTTTAGCAGGTGCCGTGAACCCGGCAAGGGATCGGTTCCTGGCCTGAAGAAGCTCGGGTATGCTGTCCGGTTCGCGAAGTCCCAGGCCCACTTCCAGCAGCGTACCCGTAAGGATCCGCACCATATACTGAAGGAATCCGCTGCCATGATAGGTAAAGGTCAGCATGGGGCCCTTCTTTTCAATTCGGATATCGTAGATCTCCCGGACGGTAGATTTCTTCATGCGGGGATTGTGGGAAAATGAAGCAAAATCATGTTCCCCTTTCAGATGGGAGGCGGCCTGTCTCATGCGGGGAATGTCCGGAATACCGTCCGGAATATAGACATATTTTCGCTGGAAGACCGGTTTGCGGTCCCCGATATAGCAGGTGTAGCAGTAGGTTTTTCCAGTCGCCAGATAGCGGCTGTGAAAACGGTCCGATGCCGTTTTCAGTTCCGTGATACAGATATCATCGGGCAGGTAGCGGTTGGCGTACTGAAGGATCTCTTCCTCTGTATAAGGAACATCCAGGTGAACATTGGCCGTCATTCCGCGGGCATGCACGCCTGCATCCGTCCGTCCTGCGCCGATCACTTCAACCTCGGTTTCGGCCAGGCGTGAAAAGACCTGATTCAGCTTTCCCTGTATGGTCATTTCAACGCCGGGCTGGTTTTCCCAGCCATGGTATCTGCTGCCGTCATAGGAGATGATCATTTTATAATTTTTCTTCATGGAAATAAAACCTGCTTCCCCTTATATATTTTCTTCAACAGACCTCAGGCCTGTTCCCCGCCGTCAGTCCGTTTCCCGGGAGACTGGACTTCTTGTGAAATTGTATGATAAAATCAGGGAAAAATCAACGGAGTGTTTACGGGTATGCCGCGGATACAGGACAGAAGGACAGACAGATGCGGGCGGTGGATCCTGCTTTTGGTCTTGTTTACATTTATCATTACGGAAAGGTGCGCAGCCAGAGAGATGAAAATTGTGATCGGTACGGATCTGCACTATATCTCCTCACAACTGGAAGACGGAGGAGAGCGCTTCATGCGTCTTCTATACGACGCGGACGGGAAAGTTTGCCAGTATTCGGAAGAGATCGTGGACGCTTTTCTGCAGGAGGTCATTCGGGAAAAGCCGGATGTCCTTCTGCTAACGGGTGACCTGACGTTTAATGGGGAGAAGGTAAGCCACGAGGACCTGGCGGAAAAACTTGAGAAAGTCCGGCAGGCCGGGATCCGGGTGATCACATTCCCGGGTAATCACGATCTTGCCAACAAAATGGCCAGAAGATTTTCCGGGGAGACCCTTTTCTTCACGCCGACCATCCACGCGGACGAATTCGAAAAGCTGTACGCTTCCTTCGGACCCGATCAGGCCCTGTACCGTGACGGCTATTCCCTCAGCTTTGTAGTTCCTTTAAGCGAGACGCTCTGGCTTCTGTGTGTGGATGTCAATGCCGAGGACAGTCCGGGTGTCCTGAAAGAGGAGACCCTTTCCTGGATCAGGCCCATCCTGGAGGAAGCAGCCGGCAGGGGGGTCACCATTCTTTCGGCCAGTCACCAGAATCTGCTGGTACACAATAAAAAGTTCAACATGGGATTCACCATGGGAAATGCCGGCAGCCTTCTGGAACTGTACCGCAGGTACGGGGTAAGGCTGAATCTGAGCGGGCATATGCATATCCAGCATATCCTGACGGAAGAGTCCGTGACGGACATCGCCACCTCCTGCATGATGACCGCGCCCTGTCAGTACGGCATTCTTACCATCGCGGAGGATGGTGCCTGTGAATACAATACAAGGGCTGTTGATGTCCGTGCATGGGCACAGGAAAAAGGACTGGAAAACGAGGAACTTCTGAATTTCCCGTCCTTCGCGAGGATCTTTTTTGATACCATGGCGCGAAGATCCGCGGCAAAAGCGCTGGGCGGGCTGAATCTTGACGAAGAACTGCAGACACGTCTGACGAACGGAATGACGGCTTTGAACAGAGCCTATTTTGCCGGCAGAATGGACCTAATGACAAACGGAAAAGAAATCTATGAGGACTGGAAAAAGAACTGTCCGGATCCCTTCCTGTTGTTCTACATGAAGAGCATTGTGCAGAATGAAACGGAAGACCAGAATCACTGGAAAGGAGAATTGAAATGAAGAGACTGACCAGATCGAGAACAGACAGAAAAATATGCGGCGTATGCGGAGGACTTGGAGAGTATTTCGGCATAGATCCGAACGTGATCCGGGTGGGATTGGCCATTGCCACGGTCATCTCCGCCGGAACAGGGGCTCTTATCTATCTGGTATCGGCTGTCCTGATCCCGGAAGAGTAATCGGCATGATTGACATAAGGGGTATGCTCCGGTCACTTCCGGGAGCATACCCCTTATATTTGTCATGACATATGTCAGAATA
>CACZSG010000160.1 GCA_902783665.1 uncultured Lachnospiraceae bacterium
GCACAGGGAGGCCGCTTCGTGCGCACTGATGGCTTTCAGTCTGCGCCTTCCGGAAAGGGCCTGGAACAGCAGCGACATGGTGTCCGGGTCCTTTATTCTTGTCAGAAGATGAAGGTTGACGGCTTTCATTTGAGATTCCTTTTCCTTTACAGATCAGTTAATTAACAGCTTTGTTATTTGGGATGTCCGGATTATTTATGAGGGCTGGTCACAGCACTTCCCGGTACACCCGAAGCGCATTTCTGAAAAAGACTCCTTCAATCTCTTCAGTCGAAAATCCATGACAGCTCATATAATCCGCAAGCTTCCGGATCTGCGAGGCGTTCTCGATCTCCAGATTCTTCGGCGCGATGCCGTCGAAGTCCGTGCCCAGCGCGACGACGTCCCGCCCGCCGACATCCATCAGATGGCGCGCATGGCGGCAGAGGGCTTCGCAGCTGGTATAGCAGAGGTTTTCCTGATGAGCCTCCATCACAAAGGAGGGACAGAAATTCAGGCCGGCCACCCCGCCGTGGGCGGCGATGGTGCGGATCATATCGTCCGTCAGGTTGCGGCTGCAGCCGCACAGCGCGCGGGCATTGGAATGACTGGCCACGAACGGCCCCTTCACGATATCCGCCACATCGTAGAATCCTGCATCGGACAGGTGGCTGACATCCGGAAGAATGTGCAGCTCCTCCATGCGGGCGACTGCCTGTTTTCCGAAATCGGTGAGGCCGTTGCCTTCTGAGGGGCGGAAGGTAAAGAACCAGTCAAAATTGTCCTTATTACTGTCTCTGGAGGGCAGCTGATTCGGATGGCCCAGCTCGTTGTCGTAGTTCCAGGTGATGGTCATCATGCGGACGCCTGCTTCATGAAGTGTGTCCAGCCGGTCCAGCTTTCCCTGCAGAATGCCGCCTTCCTCGGTGGTAAGAAGCGCGGAGATAAGCCCGTTTTTCCGGTTCTCTTCGATATCGTTCCAGGTGAAGACCTGCCGGACCAGGTCCGCGTTGGCGGCCATTTCCTCCCGGAAGACGCGGATCATCTCCGTCACCTGCAGCCAGGGATCAACCCAGCTCCCGGCATCAGCTTTTTTATGTGCGTCTGCGCCGGGGGTCTTCCATGAGATGGAATTGTGGCCCGGCTTTCCGTTTTCGGAGGGCATGTGCAGATCCACGAACAGCGCGAAGTTCTGCAGCAGATAGCCGCCTTCCTTCAGCTTTTTCAGGTCGATGTGAAGCGGATGGCCGCTTACGTCCGTGTCGCGCAGGGACAGACGGTTTCCCTTCAGTTCGGAATTCCAGATTTCAAGTATGGTATCGCAGTGCAGATCGACAGCCTGCATGGTTATCAGTCCTTTCAGAATATGTATGACGCCGGTAAGTATTGCGTGTCTGACTCTACTATATCAGGGATGGAAGGCAGAAATCAAGGAGACGCTTCATGTAAGAGATCCACTGATATAGGGAGAGAATCCGGACAAAGAAAAAGTGGGACAAAGGCGAACGTCCCCCTGTCCCAAAGGGCTGATTCATGATACAATCGAACTGACTTACGATACAACAAACCGATTGCCGTACAGAAAGGAGAACGCATGATTCGCAGATATTGTTTTGGCAGGGTTTTTGAGACAGACGCAGTACAGAAGAAACCGGAGGCGCAGGCAGGTGCTCTGCCTTATTTCAGCGTGAATGAGGAGGAGATGTCGCTGACTTTTTCCATGGAGAAGGACGACATCGTCTACGGTCTGGGAGAAAATGTCCGCGGCATCAACAAGCGCGGATGGATGTACAAGAGCAAATGCAGCGACCAGCCGCATCATCATGAGGACACTCAGTCCATGTACGCGGCCCACAACTTTATCCTGGTGAGCGGGAAAGAGCAGTTCGGCCTGTTCATCGACTATCCGGGCATCCTGACTTTCGATGTGGGTTATACGGACCTTTCTGTCCTGAAGATCACCGCTTCGGACTGGAACCTGGACATCTATGTGATCGAGGGGGAGAACCCGCGGGACATCGTGCGGCAGTTCAGAGCGCTGATCGGCCGCAGCTACATTGCGCCGCGCTGGGCGCTGGGCGCCGGACAGAGCCGCTGGGGCTACATGAACCGCGATGATGTGCGCGAGGTGGTCCGGCAGTACAGAAGCCTGGGACTTCCGCTGGACATGGTCTATCTGGACATCGACTATATGGAGCGTTACAAGGACTTTACCGTAAATGAAGAGCGCTTCCCGGATTTCACCGCATTCAACGAGGAGATGAAGGAACAGAACATCCGCCTGATCCCCATCATCGATGCGGCTGTGAAGGAGGAGAAGGGCTATCCGGTCTATGACGAGGGCATTGAGAAGGGCTATTTCTGCACCGACGAGAACGGGAAACCCTTTGTAGGCGCCGTCTGGCCCGGCAGATCCCTGTTTACGGACATGCTGAACCCGGAGGCACGCGACTGGTTCGGAAACCAGTACAAGGTGCTTCTTGACCAGGGCGTGGAAGGCTTCTGGAACGACATGAACGAGCCTGCCATTTTCTATGCGGAGGACCGTCTGGCCGATTCTCTTTCCGAGATCGCGAAGCTGGCCGGGACGCAGCAGAATCTTAGTATCGAGCAGTTCCGCGAATTCATGGGCCTGTTCTCCAGCCTTTCCGGCAATCCCGACGACTACCGCAAGTTCTGGCATGACACGCCCCAGGGACGTTTCCGTCATGACCAGGTGCACAACCTGTACGGCTACAACATGACCCGCGCCGCCGGGGAGGCCTTTGAACGCCTGGAGCCGGACAAGAGGATCCTGCTGTTCTCCCGCGCGTCCTATATCGGCATGCATCGCTACGGCGGCATCTGGCAGGGAGACAACAAGTCCTGGTGGTCCCACATTCTGCTGAACCTGCACATGATGCCTTCCCTGAACATGTGCGGCTTCCTGTACACGGGCGCCGACCTGGGCGGTTTCGGATGCGACACCACGGAGGACCTGGTGCTGCGCTGGTACGCCCTTGGCGTGTTCACGCCGCTGATGAGAAATCACGCGGCCTTCCGTACCAGGGAGCAGGAGCCCTATCAGTTCAAGGATATCGACAGCTTCCGCCGCATTCTGCAGCTGCGCTACTGCCTGCTTCCCTACCTGTACAGCGAGTACATGAAGGCGGCGATCGACGGCGACATGATGTTCCGTCCGCTTTCCTTCGACCATCCGGACGATAAACGCTGCAGGACCATCGAGGACCAGCTGTACCTGGGGAATGAGCTGATGATCGCCCCGGTATACGAACAGAATGCGGCCGGCCGTTACGTTTACCTGCCGGAGCGCATGAAGATGCTGCGCTGGCTCGGGGACGGGAAATTTGAAGAGACCGTTCTGGAGAAGGGAGATCACTATATCGAGGTGCCGCTTGGCGACGTGGTCTTCTTCCTGCGCGAGGGACATCTGATCCCGGTTTCTTCCGGCGGACAGTGCGAGGCAGAAGTGGACTTTGAGCATGTGAATACCCTGTCCTTCGGTGAAGGCGCGCAGTACGAGTATTATCACGACGACGGCGTTTCCAGAAATTATGAGGCGAAGGAGAACCGGACGATTCTGCGGGCGTGAAAAGTTGTTGTGGCGGACTCCTGTATCAGATAAAAATACAGCAGCCGGATTATGAAAAAAGACTGGCCCGGGACTTATAACTTGGACCGGGCCAGATCAGATCTGAAATTATAAAGGAGACGGAAGGCCATGAAACACTATATCATAGCCAAATTTGTGGAAAATACGGACGTGGCAGCGCTGGTTGCGCCTGTCACGGCACTTTTTGAAGAGACGCTGCAGATTGCCGGCATCCATGCCGTGAAGGTGAAACCCTGCTGTGTGGCAAGGCCGAACCGGTACGACCTGATGATCGTGATCACCATGGACCGGGAGGCGCTGGAGGCCTATGACGCCTGTGAGCCGCATAAGAGATGGAAGAAGGAATATGGTCCACTGATCGCGGCTAAGACGATCTTTGACAGCGAAGATTAA
>CACZSG010000161.1 GCA_902783665.1 uncultured Lachnospiraceae bacterium
GCCTGACTTCCAAAGTCTAAAAAACAATGATCAGCTTGTTGTATATGAAAAAAGCTGCCGGAAATGATCCGACAGCTTTTTGAAAAACAGCATTATGCGATATGTTCGTTGTGAATGACCTTGGAGGGGCACTTCTCCGCGCATTTTCCGCATCCGATGCACTTCTCGTAGTCGATGTGAGCAACATTATCTTCCACAGTAATCGCTTCAGATTCACACTGCTTCACACAGAGTCTGCATCCGATACATCCGGTGGAGCAGACCTTCTTCACCTGAGGTCCTTTGTCCTTGTTGGAGCAGGCAACCGCAAAGGTAGACTTTTCCGGGACAAGTTCGATCAGATGACGCGGGCAGGCGGCTACGCACTTGCCGCAGGCGACACATTTGGAACGGTCGACCTTGGCGACACCGTTGACTACATGGATGGCATCGAACTGGCAGGCCGCTACACAGCTTCCGAAGCCAAGACATCCATAATCGCAGGACGTGGGAGCAATGCCGGAAGTAACGGCAGCCGAGCAGTCTTTGATTCCGACATATTCCGCTGCGTTGGAAGTAAAATCACAGCTTCCGGAACATTTGACATATGCGTAGTTCCGCTCGATGGCGCCGGCTTCTACGCCCATGATGCGGCCGATCTTCTCGGCAACAGGAGTTCCGCCGACCGGACAGCCGTTAACGGGGGCTTCGCCCTGCGCGATCGCGCCGGCCATTGCGTCACATCCGGCATAGCCGCACGCGCCGCAGTTGTTTCCGGGAAGGCACTCACGTACCTGTGCCTCCCGTTCATCCACTTCTACTTTGAATTTGCTGCCGACTGCGATCAGCATCAGTCCGATCAGGAGACCGATAACAGCGACAACAACAGTTCCTATTACAATAGCCTGCATATTCTGTTACCTCCCCCTCTTAGAATGACAGTCCGGCGAAACCGGAAAACGCGATGGACATCAGCATGGCTGAAAGCAGTACGATAGGAGCGCCGCGGAAGGGCTTTGGAAGATCATTTTCATTGATCCGCTCACGAAGACCTGCCAGAAGAACAATGGCGATGGTGTATCCGACTGCTGTGCCGAGACCGGAGACAACGCTCTGGATGAAGTTGTATTCTTCCTGAACGTTGGTCAGGGCCACACCGAGAACGGCGCAGTTTGTTGTAATAAGCGGAAGATAGATTCCCAGTGCCTTGTAGATGACCGGTGAAGTCTTCTTCAGGAACATTTCCACGACCTGTACCAGAGCAGCAATGACCAGAATGAAGACGATGGTATTCATATACTCCAGATGGAAGGGAACAAGGATATAATCGTTCAGCAGACTGGCGACAGCCGATGCGATGCCGATAACAAAGATTACGGCTACGCCAAGGCTGGCAGAGTTTTTAATGTTCTTGGAAACGCCCAGGAAAGAGCAGATTCCCAGGAACTGGATCAGGACCACGTTGTTGATCAGGGCGCCTGTCAGAAAAATCATCAGTAAAGAGGTTTCCATTATTTAGCAGCCTCCTCTCCATTGGAATCACAGTCGGAACTGCAGCTTGCGCAGGCTCCGTCGCATCCGCCGTTCACTTTCTTGTTGGCAGCGGTCTTAATGCTGAGCGCATTCAGAACTGCGATCAGAACACCAATCACAAGGAAAGCGCCGGGGGCTCTTGCGATGATGGCGATGGGCGGAACTGACTCCGGAAGAATGGTCATGCCGAAGAACTTGCCGGCTCCAACGATCTCACGGACAGCACCGATCACGACCAGGGCGATGGTGAAACCGAGTCCCATACCAATGCCGTCGAAAAGAGCAAGCATTGGTGTGTGTTTGTTTGCATAAGCTTCGGCACGGCCGAGGATAATGCAGTTTACAACGATCAGCGGAATGTAGATGCCGAGAGAGGCATACAGTCCGGGCGTGTAGGCCTGCATGATCAGGTCAACAATAGTGACCAGAGTAGCGACAATAACGATATAGGCCGGGAGACGAACTTCATCCGGGATGATATTGCGCATGATCGAAATGATCAGGTTGGAGAAGATCAGCACGGCGAGGGTTGAAAGGCCCATGCCGACGCCGTTGATGGCGGAAGTGGTCACGGCAAGTGTCGGACACATTCCGAGCATAAGTACAATGGTGGGATTCTCCTTTACGACACCATTATAGATCCGTTCTAAATAACCGTTCATTAAGATGTCCCTCCCTTACTGTACGTTCTCTGCATAGAATGCAAGTGCTGTGTTGACAGCGTTGAGTACGGCTGTGGATGTGACAGAAGCTCCGGAAACAGAGTTGATTTCGTTATCACCGGAGGCACCGCCCGATTTGATCAGAACCAGCTGATCCGCATTCTTGCCTGCGAACTGATCCTTGAATTCAGGTTCATCTGCCCTCATACCCATACCGGCGGTCTCGTTCAGCTCCGTGAAGGAGATGCCTGTCAGGGTTCCGTCAGCCTGCATGCCAAGAGCAAGAGTGATGGTACCGTCAAAACCGTCTGCAGAAGATACATCAAATACATAGCCGACAACAGATCCGTCAGCAGCCTCACCTACAACAACATCGTTGATAAAGGTTCTGCCATATGCGGCGGTGTCATAAGGCTGTCCGTCAAGTGCATCCACGGCTGCCTTGATATCTTCGTTGTAGCTGAAGTTCTCGGCCTCGGGAAGTACTTCTTTGTAGGAAGCAGCGCTTGCCTGCAGTTTCTGTTCTTCGATCTTGTCTTTGGTAATGCTGTAAACGCCTGCAAGACCGAACCCGGCAACAGCCGTGATGACAAGGAGGTTGACGGCCTGTCTGGGAATACGGATATTCTTGGCGTTTCTGCGTCCGCCGTAGTATCCCAGCGGTTTCGGGATGCAGATCTTGTCGATGAACGGTACAAACAGGTTGGACAAGATAATGGCATAGCTGACCGAGTCAGAGGAACTGCCGAAAAGCCTGAACAGACCTGCCAGCAGACCAACGATGGCTCCGAACACAAGCTGGCCGGAGGAGGTCATGGGACTGGTCGCAGGATCAGTGGCCATGAAGAAAGCTCCCATCAGGATACCGCCTGCGCAGATGTGCGTCAGGATAAAAGGTACTGAAAAGCCCTGTCCGCCGAACAGTGCGATGAAAAGGCTGAACACCACAAGTGTGGCTGTCGGAATCTCCCAGGTAATGCCGTTCATGACCCAGAGAAGAAGGCCGCCGATCAGAAGAGCGATGGCTGATCCGCCGATGACGCTGTTGGAATAACCCAGATAGATCTGTGACAGCTTTACGGTACTTCCCGCAGCCAGGTCAGCCAGCGGGGTAGCAGAGCTTACGCCGTCCACCTTGAAGGTTGTCATTGCCGTACCGAAGGAGATCAGCAGGAAGCATCTGGCGGCGAGAGCGGGGTTCATGAAGTTCTTTCCCAATCCGCCGAAGAAACATTTTACAAAGAGAATACCGAAAATGCTTCCGATGATCGGAATGTAAAGCGGAACGGACGGTGAGAGTGAGAGAGCAAGAAGCAGTCCGGTCACGACAGCACTGCCGTCCTTAACGGTATTCGGTCTTTTTGCGATCAGGTCAAAGATGAATTCTGTCAGGACAGCCGTGATGACAGAAGCCGCAATGATCAGGAAGGCACGCAGCCCGAAATGGAAAATTCCAAACAGGGCAGCAGGCAGCAGGCTGACGACAACGCCCAGCATGACACTGCTGGTGGTCAGTTTGCTCCTGACATGCGGGTTGGAAGAAATATTAAATACTTTATCGTTCATTTTTCCGCCCCCTTATTTTCTCTTAGCCGCCATGATGGCCGCCTTAGCCTGTTTGAAGGTCTGCATCAGCGGACGTTTCGCAGGGCAGACAAATGTACAGGAACCGCACTGGAAGCAGTCCAGGCCGTAAAGCTTCTTTTCATAATAGTCCAGGTCTCCGCGTTCGGCGGCATTTGCCATCAGCTGAGGTACCAGACCGATCGGGCAGGCCTGCTGGCAGCGTCCGCAGCGGAAGCAGGCGGTCATCTGCAGCTGCGCCTGTTCCACGGGATCCTCCGCAAAGACGGTGATCGCATTGTTGTTCTTGCACAGCGGTGTGTCCAGAGAGATAAGCGGGATACCCATCATCGGGCCGCCGGAAAGAACCTTTTTGATTTCTTTTCCGGGAGCCGCTCCGCCGGCTGCCTCGACGAGCTCAGCCATGGATGTTCCAAGCTTCACCAGCATGTTGTGCGGATTGGCGACACCTTCACCGGAAACAGTGACCAGACGGTCCATCAGCGGTTCGTTCAGGCAGCAGGCACGGTAGATGGCGTAGAGGGAAGCTACATTGCATACAAGACATCCCAGTTCTGCGGGAAGCTGGCCGCCCTTCAGGTTCCTTCCTGTCACGACGCTGATGAGGTTGCGCTCACCGCCTTCCGGATATTTGGTCTGTACCGGCATGACGGAAAGGCCTTTTTCCTTTGCGCAGACGCCGCGCATAGCTTCAATGGCAGTCGGCTTGTTATCTTCGATGGCGATCACGCCTGCCGCGTTTTCAAACAGCTGCATCAGAAGCTTCATGGCGATCACGATCTGACGGGCGTGTTTCTTCATCAGCTCGTCATCACAGGTGATATAAGGCTCACACTCACATCCGTTCGCAATGATGTATTCGATATTGTCCGGATTTTTCGGCATCAGTTTCACGTTGGTCGGGAAACCTGCGCCGCCCATTCCGACAATTCCTGCTTTTTTGATGGCGGCCAGAATTTCGTCATTGGACAGAGAATCCGGATCTTTTTCTACACCAATACCTTCCTGCAGAGTAAAATTACCATCGTTTTCAATGACGATGCAGGTGGCTTTGGCGCCGGTTCCGAGCTTTCGCTCTTCAATGGCTTTGACAGTTCCGGAACATGAGCTGACAATATTGGCGGAGACAAATCCGTCCGCCTCGGCAATCAGCTGACCGGCCAGTACTTTGTCACCTTTGGCAACGACCGGCTTGGCGGGTTTGCCTATATGCTGATTCAGTGGAAATACAAGGTCCCCCTTCGGCAGATAGACTTCTATAGGCTTTCCTACAGAAAGTTCCTTCTTCTCCTCGGGATGAACTCCTCCACGAAAGGTTTTTAAACTCATAGATGATTCCTCCCATTACGCTTCTGTTGATGTTTCGGCTTCGGTTTCACTTTCTTCCGCTTCAGCAACTGATTCTGTCAGAGATTCGGTTTCAGGTTCTTCTGCAGTCCCGGAAGCCTGTTCAAAACAGCTGGCGAGAGCGGCTTTGACAGCATCAGAAGTTACTGTTGCTCCTGAGACACCATCGATCTCGGCTGAACCGGCTTTCATTGCTCTGTTTTCCATCATGGTCCCGATGGCAGCTCCAATGCCGTCCGTTTCGCCGGATACATCCACAGTGACCTGAACCAGCTCGTCCTGTGCGAAGGTACAGCTGACAGTAACATCGCTCTGAAGACCTTTTTCGGTAGCTGTATAGGTTACTGTTTCAACAGCTTCCGTGTCAGCCTCGGTTTCGGCTTCTTCTGTTACGATTTCAGATTCAGCTTCTGTTTCTGCAGCCTCTGTTTCGGTCTCGGCAGCAGCTTCCGTCTCGGTTTCTTCCGGAATCACAATGACAATGCCGTCGGCTTCCGCCTGGGCAATCGCCTCTTTGACGGCCTCTTTGATGGCATCGGATGTGACCGTTGCTCCGGAGACGCCGTTGACATCGGCAGACTGGGCTTTCAGCACACGGTTTTCCATCATGGTTCCGATCGCAGCTCCGATTCCGTCTGTTTCGCCGGAAACGTCTATCATAATATCTTCGATACTGGATTCGCCGAAGATCAGCTTAACGGCAACTTCACTTGCCATGCCTTTGGCAGCGGCAGCGTAGGTACCCGGTTCCAGTTCGGTAACGGTTTCGGTTACAGCCTCTGTTTCAGCTTCTTCAGAAGTTTCTGACACTTCGGAACCTTCTTCCGCGCCAGCCTGGCTGAAGCAGTCAGCAACGGCTTCTTTAACGGCTTCTGAAGTGACTGTGGCTCCTGCGATCCATCCGATATCGGAGGTCTGCTCGGCAAGGAACTGTTCCATCAGCTTATCGCCTACTTCAGCGCCGACACCCGGTGTCTCTCCGGATACGTCGATCTCCATAGCGGTCAGAGCGGACTCACTGAAGGTGCAGGTGACTGTTACGTCGCTTTCCATTCCTTTTGCCGTCGCAGTGTATGTGCCCGGGGTATAGATGGCAGCGGGTGCTTCTGTGACAGCTTCTGTTTCGGTTTCTTCGGCAGCTGCTTCCGTGGCAGCTTCAGTTTCTTCAGCAGCTTCGCCAGCAGCAGCTTCGCCAGCACCGCCGGCTGCCTGTGCAAGAATGTCAGCCAGGGCTGTCTTCGCGGCAGTGGAAGTGATGGTAGCACCGGCTACGCCATCGATCTCAGCAGACTGAGC
>CACZSG010000162.1 GCA_902783665.1 uncultured Lachnospiraceae bacterium
CTAAAAAAGGCCTGCGGATCAGGGAGACTATCCGTGTCACCATTCTTTCCTGCGGCGCCTTTGCGCTGCTTGCGACCGTCATCTTTGAAACGATGCCGGCCCGCCTGCTTGGCCTGTTCAGCGCCGGGAAAGAAATGCTTTCCATCGGCGTTCCTGCCATCCGGATCATCGCAGTCACTTACGTTTTTGCTGCTGCTACCATGGTGATCGGCTATATGTGCTCTGCGCTCCGCAATGCCGTCATCAACATGATCGCCACTTCTCTGCGGCTTTTTGTTCTCCTGATCCCTGTCTCCTGGTACTTCCTGAATCATTTCGGAATCGGGAAAACCTGGTTCGCTTTCTGGATCGCGGAGGCTGCCGCATTTATTTACAGCGTCATCTTCCTGCGGAAGGAATACGCAAAGAAGGTGGCGCCGATCTGCATATACGAAAGCTGAGCTGACCGGAAAATGGGACAGGGGGACGTTCGCCTCTGTCCCACTTCAGAGATCCATGAAAGATCTTGAAAAAAGTGGGACAGAGGCGAACGTCCCCCTGTCCCATTTTTTATCCGATCTTCGACACAAAATCCGCCAGCACGTCCGGAATCCGGATCTGCTGAGGACATACCGTCATGCAGCTTCCGCACTGCAGACAGGCCTGAGGCAGCTTGTCCTCCGGGAGAGCGGAAAGCGCCATCGGCGCAATGAACCCGCCGCCGGTATACACATGCTCGTTGTAAAGGGCAAGCAGGTGCGGAATGTCAAGCCCCTGCGGACAGTGGCTGACGCAGTAATGACATGCGGTACAGGGGACCGTCCCCACGGAAAGCATTTTGTCCGCAATACCGAGCAGCGCCGACATCTCCTTTTCATCCAGCTTTCTGTCCTCGGAGAAGGTCTGCAGATTCTTTCTCAGCTGTTCCTCATTGGACATGCCGGAAAGGATCATGGTCACAGACGGGATGCTCTGCAGGAAGCGGAATGCCCAGGCCGGGATCTCCTCATCCGGGCGGAGCGCTTTCAGCGTCTTCTCGTCTTCCGGGGCCAGCGACGCCAGCTTTCCGCCGCGCAGCGCCTCCATCACCCATACCGGGATATTCCATTCATCAAGCAGCGCCACCTTTTCTTTTCCGTTCTGGAAGGTCCAGTCCAGATAATTCAGCTGAAGCTGGCAGAACTCCATATCTTTACCATAAGCGTCCAGGAAGCGTTTCAGCACATCCATGCTGCCGTGGCAGGAGAAGCCGAGATGACGGATCCGGCCGTTTTTCTTCTGTTCCATCAGATAGCTGTAGATGCCGTACTTCTCATCGTCCAGATAGGCATCGATATTCATCTCGCACACATTGTGGAAAAGATAAAAGTCGAAATACTCCACCTGCAGTTTTTCAAGCTGCCTGTTGAAGATTTCTTCCACCTTTCCCCAGTTGGACGGATCGTAGCCCGGGAACTTTGTCGTTACGTAGAACTTATCTCTCGGGTACCGCGCAAGCGCTTTTCCGATAACCAGCTCGGAATTCTCACCATGATAGCCCCATGCCGTGTCGTAGTAATTGATCCCGTTTTCCATGGCGATATCCACCATGCGGAGAGCTGTCTCCTCATCAATGCGGCTGTCGTCCCCGTCGATCACAGGAAGACGCATGGCCCCAAACCCAAGCGCGGAAAGTTTTAAATCCTGAAAATCTCTGTAGATCATACCTTTGCCTCCTTTGAATGTTTTATACAGATGTCCATTTTCATTATACGCTGTATTCCCGGAGATTTACAAATGCTTCTTCCAGATATCATGATATTCCGTTTTTGCATTTTTTCCACTCTTCCGGCAAAACTCTTCACAGCACATATTTCAAACAGCATTTTTTTCAAACAGCGCAATTTACACTGGTGGTTTTCATACACAAAAAAGGGAACTGCATCTGCAGTTCCCGAAGCAGGGCTACCAGGATTCGAACCTGGAAATGACGGAGTCAGAGTCCGTTGCCTTACCGTTTGGCGATAGCCCTTTGTCACAAGCAAAATTGATTATACCCCAGCAACATCAATTTTGCAAGTGTTTTTTTACTGATTTTTAAAATTTTTTAAATCCGGTTTCTGCAGTCACATGACCCTGCGAAGTTTCGCACGCTCTCTGCGGTGCAGAGTAACTGTCTTCCAGTCCACCTCATAGACCAGACCGTGGAAAACGATGCTCATCAGAACGCCGCATACCACATCCACAACAGAATGCTGGTCCAGGAATACCGTGGAAGCACAGATGGAAACCATGATCAGCGCATGAACCGCAATGGTCAGCTTTCTGTGTTTCAGGTTCTCCGTGCTGCAGATCGCCTGGAAGCACATGACCGTGTTCATCACATGGATGGACGGGCAGACATTTGTCGGTGTGTCAATTCCGCGCAGATACTTTACAAGGCGGAAGCAGACGCCGGTCTTATGTGTATCGTCGGCAAGTCTGAGGTTCAGGCCTGTCGGCAGGAAATAATAGATGGCCAGGCAGACCGTAAGGCCGGTGAACATCATCAGGCAGAGGCGGGAGTAATCTTCCCAGCTTCTGTATCTGGCCCAGATGAACATGCCCGGGATATAGACGAACCAGAAAACATACGGTACGATGAAATATTCGCAGAACGGAATCACCTCATCAAGCTTGCACTGGACAATATATTTCGGTACCACTGTCATTTCCAGCAGTTCGAAGACGATCAGATAAAAAGCAAGATAGCAAATGGCGATCATGAAAGGATGCTGCCTGAACCACTGCTTTATATTTTCCATGTGGTTTTTTTACCCCCAAAAATTCAAAAGCATTTATATCTTCCCTTAGAGCGACTCAGATTGTAACACTTTTAAGTACCGGATGCAATATGCGTTTCGTGGAAAAAGGCCCATCATTTTCAATTTTCCGTTATCATTTTGCACAGAGCTTCCGTTGCTTTTGAGAGCATTATATCACGGCTAAATTCTTTTACAATATATTTTCCGATATTTTAAATTTTTTTAAGATTTTATTACATCTCCTGTCCGGTCTGCTTTTGTTCTCTTTTTTCTCTTTGTTCTCTTTTTTCTCCTTTTTCTCCTTTGTTCGCCTTTGTTCCGGTCTTTGGACATTCCGGGAAACCGAGTCTCTATCAGCTGCGCACTTCTCCATCGTATGACATCAGTGAGACCGCTTCCACTCCTTCCACCTGTTCACAGGCGCTTAAAAGCTCCTGTTCTCTGGCGGTGCGCAGCTCCAGGATCATGGAAAGATGTCCCTGGCTCCAGCTTCTGGATTTGACTCTGCATCCTTTTGCAAATGTCTTCGCAATGCCAAGCACCTTCTCCTGCACATCCACGGAAGCGTTCACAACCAGCAGATAAGGAGGTTTTCCGGCCGGGAGCAGGTCCAGCAGCAGGATCAGGATGGTCACCACTATACAGGTGATCACGGCGATCTCATAAAGGCCGGCACCACACACGATGCCGCAGCTGATCGACCAGAACAGGTACAGAAGATCCATCGGATTTTTGACCGCATTTCTGAACCGCACGATGGACAGCGCACCGACCATACCCAGGGAGACCACAACATTGGACTGAATGGCCAGCACAATGGAAGCAGTCACCACAGATACGGCAGCCATTGAAACGTTGAATTCTTTCGAATAGAATACGCTCCGGGTCTGATACCTGTACACAAAGAAGATGTAAAGCGCAAGGATCACGGTCAGGCCAAGGGTCACCAGCACTTTCGCAGTGGTGATATCGGTCTGTGTGAATCCGTCCAGGAAGGAACGTTTGATGACATCTGAAACGCTCATAGGGGACTCCTTTCTCTGCATAGCATATATTTTGAAAAGGCTGTTTCTCTGAAGCTTCCGTACTGGAACATCCCCGTCAGGTATCCCGGCAGGAATTCGTCGTATTTTACCTCCAGAAGCTGCTGTCCGGTATCCAGCACCGGAATTCCCGGGATCCAGTCGTCCAGGAAGCGGTCGAACGCTGTGCAGGCACGGATGTTCCTGTCAAAGGTGACGCGCACATTTCCCTCCTGCAGCAGATAGGCCGTCCTGTCATAATCCACGATGACCTTCGGCGCAAGCAGACGGGTCTGCATGGCAAGCACCAGGCGTCTGAGTTTGGAAGGCGTATCCCGATCTGTCAGGAACCGGGCTGTATCTCCCCGAAGGACCCGGTCCAGCTGTTCCTGGTTAAGACTGCAGCTTTCTTTCCTGGTCAGTCCATGCAGTTTTGATTTCAGTTCCAGGCGGATCACCGTCACATCAGGCGGATAAATCCGGATGCGGAACTTGGTCCTCGCGTCGACTCCGGCCTCATTCTCCATCATACAGCTGTTTTCATAATCATCGAAGTACATACTGCGGATATGATAGCACGCTCCCGGCGCCTGATGGGGATCAGGCTTCATCAGCGGTTTCAGACGTGCCTCAAGAACAGTCAGCGCGGTTTCGGAGCATAGATATTTTTTTTCATTCCGATAATCCAGCATTCCACTCCTCCGACAGATAGGTTTCATCAAGAAATGCCAGCCGTCCGGCGGCAAAAGTCTTCAGGCCTTCCATGTCAAGACTGGCACCGCTCCCGGGCCATCTCTTCGTTTCGCGGTCAAACGCGCCTGTTTCCGAAAGCAGTCCGGCGGTCTCATCGACCATCCGGCCGATCGTCTCTTCATTCAGGCCATTCTCACGAAAGGTTCTCCATTTTTCCGCGATCTTCTCCCGGTATTTTCCTGTTTTCAGCAGTTGTTCGTAGACGGGGTCCAGCACTTTCTTCCCGGTGCGTCCGGGGTCAAATGCCGTGTTCGTCTCGAAATCGCTGTCATAATAGAGGCCGAAGGAAAGATCCATGTCCCAGAGCGTCCGGCGGAATATCCATCCATCCCCGTCCTGTATGGCTGCCAGGTACTGGTTTTTGAACTTGTTGTCCGAACCGCAGATTGCTTCAACGAAAAGGCCGATGTCCAGAATGTTGTCCAGGCTGCACTGCCCGGTTTCCACCGCTTCAGGGAGCTTTTCCCCGTCTTCTCCGAACATCAGGTCCATATACAGTGCACAGGGCTCCCACAGCGCACTGTAATCCGGCATTGCGTCCGTCTTGACTTCAATGCCCAGACAGACGGAAGATGCCGCGGCGGCTGCAAAATCTTCGGCAGTCGGGATATCCCAGTTCCTGAATTTGTACAGAAGATCGCTTCCTTTTTCCAGATCCAGCTGCTGATAATCCACCGGCTCCATCAGGCCGTAAATTCCTTCGTAGGAATCCCCGATGAACAGTTCCACATATTCCATCCGGATTCCCGAAGGAGAATCTTCACTGCGCAGCAGATTCCACAGGTCGGTACAGAGCTTGTCCCTCACACGGTTCGGGTCTGCGTACATGGGGCACAGGATCCAGTCATCGTCCGTGCGCATTCCCAGCAGGGACAGACTGTCTTTTTTCTTATTCTTCTTTTTCAGTACCATCCGGTATCCCTTTTTAGGAAGATTCCGGCTGGTTCCGCCCCGCACATAGTAGCTGGCTTTGAACTCTCTGGCGTCATAGGGAGAGGATCCCTTCCCGTTTTCAAACACAGCGGCAGTTCCGCTGCTGATGCCCTGTTCGTCCACTGACTCAGGCCGCAGTACGACTGCCGGCAGTCCGGTAAAGACGAGCGTTCCTTCCGCATAGCTTTTTTTATTGCAGAGCAGAAAACGGAAAGTGTGATTTTCCCTGATCGCCTCTTCCTTCTTCTGATAGTACACGTCCTCCACCAGATAGAGAAACAGGTCCTCCCTCGCAGCCTGCAGGTTGCCCTTCCAGCTGTCCGTCTGCACCTGCTGGGGTACATACCAGATATCATCAGAAACAGAATAAGGGAGCGCGCAGCCATACAGCTGCAGCCCTCCCAGTTCTTTTGCCGTTACTTCTGTTTTCCCCTGTTTCAGCTTTTCGGCTTCCTCTTGAGAGATCTCCTCTGCAGAAAGCAGAGCCTTTGCTTCCCGGCCGGCATAATGCACAAGCAAAAAAGCAAATAAGACGAATAGAATAATCAGAAATCCTTTTTTCAAATTCCTGTCAAAACACATAGATTCCTTTATCTTTCACCCATGAATTTGTTTGTAAGCTCTGGGAAACATGCAGATAACTGACTTTGTATCACTGTCCCCGCGCAGATGCGACAGAGAAAACTATTTGAATCTGTTATTATAATAACATACAGGATTTTATTTTCATAGCATCAGTTTCAGAATGCCCCGGGAACGCCCGCATATTCATCCATACTTAATCAGCTTTTCCGCGGCCATGGAGACCTGTGTCAATGCCTTTTTTCCTTTGCCTGCATCCGCAGAAAGAAGTCTCCGGTACTGGATCCTGGCCCTGTCCAGCCGTTCATTCAGAATTCCCAGAATGCGCCCGGTATCCAGCATCGGCCAGGTATAATAGCCCAGATAGGCTCTGCAGCTGCTCCACCAGTAGTCGGAGGGTCTGGCAGCGAATCCGTTCTTTATGGGAATCCTGTGTATCTCGCAGCTTTTCGCGACCAGATCACGGTCACTGTTCACCCTGGTATGATAAATGTTCAGGTGTTCCAGGGCGGGGAAAGAATCCGAAAACAAAGGGCAAAGAGAATGGCCTTCCATTTCCCCTGCCAGTAAATGGAAGCTCCGGTCCATCAGGGCAAATGCGTACAGCTGCGCATTTTCCATTTCCAGCAGCTTCGCGGTCTCATCCAGCATCTTTTTCTTCTCCCGCTCGTCGATCATGCTCATTCCGTCCCAAAGCAGGACAAGATACTCGCACTCCGGTTTCTCCTCACTTTGCAATTGCATTTCCTTCATCCTCCTTCCAAAAAAATACCAGCGGACAGATTCTGCTGTCCGCTGGTACCATATCACATCTTAATTTAATTGTGAACAAAATGCTTCATTATGTTGCTTTTTCGGAATTTGCTTCATTCTGCTGCCTATGTAAGAATTCTTCAGGCAGCGCCTTCTTCCGCCGGCTCTTCCTCCGAATAGCTCCATCCGAAATTCACACTGAACTCGTTGATGCGCCGGATGACATTTTCGGCTTCCACACCTGACAGGAGCGTGGGCTGGAAGTTGTTGTACCCGCCGATGGAACTGGAACTGGTGGTGATGGGAATGATCTTTATGCCCGCATCCGAAACGGTCCCGTCGGCTGCGACATCAAAGGTCTGCTGGAAGATCATTGCGTCAAGCTCTGCAGGATAGTTGTTTCCGCCGAAGCAGAAATTGCCGAGGCTGTACACGATATATTTTCCGTTGTACTCCTCCACGCCCTGCAGGACATGCGGATGATGACCGACGATCAGATCCGCTCCCAGATCGATGGCAAGATGCGCCAGGGCCGTCTGTGTCTCGTCCGGATAATGTGACTTTTCAGCCCCCCAGTGGTAAGCCACGATGATCAGGTCTGCCCCGTTTTCCTGCGCCTCGGCGATATTGGTGCGGGTCGCGTTCTCATAGTCCTCTCCCAGATAGGAGTAGTAAATGCCGATGAAGGCTGTCTTTACGCCGTTCAGGTCCAGATAGGCCACCTGGTTGTTGCTGCAGTAAGCGATCCCTGCCGCATCCAGGGCTTCCTGGGTGTCGGTCACGCCTTCTTCACCGTAGTCATCGATGTGGTTGTTTGCCAGTGTAACCACCTCGACGCTTCCGTCAGTCAGGATATCCGTATAATTCGCGTCCCCCTTAAAGGCAAACTGCTTGGAAGTGCGGTTCGTGGCGTCCGTGAACGGTCCTTCCAGGTTTGCGAAAGTGGCATCATCCGCCTCAAAGATGGAGCGGGTATTCTCGAAGAAATAGGAGGGTCCGTACTGCTGCAGATCGCTGGCGATCGTCTCGCTCATGGTGATGGTGGGATCGATGCCCAGCGTACAGTCGCCGATGGCGGAAATGGTCACACGGCGTGCCCCATCCGGGGACGTTTTTGCGGTCACGTCCAGGCCGGCATCCGTCTCCGATTCATCTGCCGCCTCCGTACCGGCTGCTTTCTCTTGTTCAGGGGCTGCAGGTATATCTGTCTTTTCGGAAACTGCAGGCTCGGCCGCTGCTGTTTCAGGCTCGTTCCACACGATCTTTTCTGTCGTAATGCTGCCTGTCTCCTCGCGCACGGGGATGGTCGCCACACCGTCATTGTTGACGCAGTAGTAGCGAAGCTCCTGTCCGCTGCTGTAGGAAAGAGGCTCAAGATACTGTTCATAAGAAGGCAGGTTCAGGAAATCATCCGGATCCGTCAGCGCATAGTAGATGGCCCGGATGCCGGAAGCAGAGTCGTTGGCCGTCAGAATGATCTGGCTGTTCTGCCGGTATGCCGCCACCTCAGGTCCTTTTGAAGCATCCGGAACAACAGATTCCGTCTGTGCTTCCTTTCCGCCTCCGCTGCTTCTGCCGTTATAGATGGCCGCCGCGGCGATCAGGATCACTGCCGCCAGCAGGATCAGCAGGGTCGGCCAGTATTTTTTCAGAAGATCGGCAGCCGGAATTCCGTCAAACGAGAATTCCGGTTTCTTTATGGCAGGTCTGAATGATTTCCGGGTCTTTTCTTTTTCTTTCCCGTCTGTTTCTTCGTCTGCCTCCCCTTCCGGTTCCTGCTCTTCCAGCTTCATCT
Organism: uncultured Lachnospiraceae bacterium; assembly: GCA_902783665.1. Taxonomy (GTDB): domain Bacteria; phylum Bacillota; class Clostridia; order Lachnospirales; family Lachnospiraceae; genus Choladousia. The sequence goes on from CACZSG010000162.1 coordinate 8,601, forward strand.
CTTCCCGCCAGTTGGGCGAGACAAGTCGGCCGATCCGGCGTCCGCCGGAATCTGCAGGTCTTCGGAATTCCCTGCGTTCTTCCTCGTCGTCTTCATCCTCGGATTCCTCGTCGTCAGGTTCATTGTACGAGGATGTCATATCAGCTTCTTCGTCTGCTGTTTTAATTGTTTCTTTGTCTGCTGCTTTATCGTCTTCTCCGGGTTCAAGGTCTTTCTCCCGTTCAGATTCTATCTTTCCGGAAACAGATTTCTTTTCTTTCCGCGCAGCCTCACTGCTGTACGCCGCGGTTTCTTTGTCCTTCAGTGCGGCCTCTTCTTCCTCCAGCTCGGCTTCGGCAGCTTCCAGTTCTTCCTCCACCTTGCTGTGTCTGGCCTTTCTTCTCTCCCGCCGGCTTTTCCTGTCCTCTCCGGATTCTTCTTCATCCTTTTTGGGGACAGCTCCTTTGAGCCTTCCGGAAACGGCTGAAACCACGCCCGATACAGCGGCTCCTGCCGCTGTCAGCATTGCTTTCACCTGCACGGGAAGTTCATCGTTTTCTTCTTCAAGAAAACGCAGGAAGGCATCCTCACTGTCCGGATCGAACTGCTTCTGCTTCCGTTCTTTCACCGGAGGCAGTTCCACCTCGGGCTCCATGGCGGCAGCGCGGCGCGCTGCTTCCGTCTCTTTTGCAGGGTCCTCTGCAAACGGTGTCCCTGATACCAGCCACGCAGGAACGGAGCGTCTCTTTCTGGGCATTTCCTCCCCCGGGCGCTCTGCCGCGGAGATTTTCTCCCTGGAAAGTCTGCTGCCGGATGGCTTTTCCGCGGAAACATTTGCCCTTCCGGTCTTTTCTCCGGGAGTCCTGTTTCCAGCTTCCGCCTCCTGCTGTTTTGCCTCACGGGCAGCGCGTCTTGCCTCAAGCGCCTTTCGTTTGGCCTCCTCGGCCTCCAGCTCCTGCTTATGCGTTTTTTCCCTGATTTTTTCCATGTCAGGCTCTTCACCGTTCTGAAGAGCCCGCACGATTTCCATCAACTGCTGGACGTTATCCGCCTGCATTCTCTGCTTTTTCATATACTTATCCTTTGAAATATTCAACTCCGGTCCGCACCGGATTCAAAGTTTAACCTTTGAAGTAGTTCACTCCGGATTCAAAGATCTTCATATCCTGTTCGCCGCAGATGTTAACCGCAACACTTCTGCCGCGTCTCTCCGCGTGTGCCATCTTGCCGAATACCCGGCCGTCCGGACTGGTGATTCCTTCGATGGAACAGTAGGAACCGTTCACGTTCCAGGTCTCATCCATGGTCAGCACGTTGCCCTCCGGGTCACAGTACTGGGTGGCTACCTGGCCGTTCTCGAACAGCCTCTTCAGCCAGGCGTCGTCGGCCACGAATCTTCCTTCCCCGTGGGAAGCCGGGTTCACATAGACCCCGCCGGCCACGGCGCCTGCCAGCCACGGAGATTTCGTGGAAACCACCTTCGTGTAGACCATCTTGGAAATATGGCGTCCGATGGTATTGAAGGTAAGGGTCGGGGAATCCGCCTGCTGGCCGCAGATACGGCCGGTCGGCACCAGTCCCAGTTTGATCAGGGCCTGGAAACCATTGCAGATGCCCAGTGCCAGTCCATCCCTCTCATCCAGCAGCTTTCTGACCGCTTCGCGAATGTGCTCGTTCTGGAAAGCCGTGGCAAAGAATTTCGCAGAACCGTCCGGTTCGTCTCCGGCCGAGAAACCGCCCGGGAACATGATGATCTGAGCCTGATCGATGGCCTTCTCAAATTCTTCAACGGAACTTCTAATGTCATCCGCCGTAAGGTTTCTGAACACTCTCACGTCGACGTCCGCGCCTGCCCGGCGGAACGCTTTCGCGCTGTCATATTCGCAGTTGGTTCCCGGGAATACCGGAATGAACACCCTCGGTTTCATATTCCCGCCGGAGAATGTATGGATGGTCTCCGGAACATACAGGGAACCGTTGTTTGCGCTGCTGTCGGCCGTCGGAAGTCCGGAAACCGTCTTGAAGACTCTCTCCAGGGTGCCTTCCCATGCCGCCAGCGCTTCCTTCATGGAAATGCTTGTATTTCCGAAGGTGAAAGCAGCTTCGTCCGTGACCGTACCGATCACTCTGCAGGTCACCGCAAGCCCGGAAACGCATTCCGCAGGCACTTCCGCGATCAGGTTTCCGAAGCCCGGAGCAAAAAGCTCTTCCGCCTTCAGTGTATCATTCAGGGCCGCGCCCATATGGTTTCCGAACGCCATGCGGGAGATAGCAAGGGCAGCGCCTTTTCCGTCCACGGCATAGGCGGAAACGATCCTGCCGGCCGCGATATCCTGATGGAACTTCGCGTACTCTTCCATCATCTGCCCGTAATCCGGCAGATCGTATTCATCGCGCTTCAGTTCGAAAAGAACCAGCTTGTTTCCGGCCTTCTTCAGTTCCGGTGTGATAATGTCCTTTTCCTTCGCGATATCCACTGCAAAGGAAACCAGTGTCGGCGGCACATCAATCTCGTTGAAGGTACCGGACATACTGTCCTTTCCTCCGATAGAGGGAAGACCGAGCCGCATCTGGGCTTCATAAGCTCCCAGCAGGGCAGCCACAGGCTGGCTCCAGCGCGCCGGGTCCTCGGACATTCTGCGGAAGTATTCCTGGAAGGTGAAGCGGATCTTGCTGAAGTCTCCGCCGGAGGCGACGATCCTGGCAACAGATTCCACCACCGCATACTGGGCGCCGTGATAGGGGCTCCAGCTGGAAAGGTAGGGATCGAACCCATAGCTCATCATGGTCACGGTGTCCGTATTTCCTTCCAGGACCGGCAGCTTCGCCACCATGGACTGAGTCTCGGTCAGCTGGTATTTTCCGCCGTAAGGCATATAGACGGAACCGGCTCCGATGGAACTGTCGAACATCTCGACCAGTCCCTTCTGGGAACAGCCGTTTAAGTCGGAAAGCACGGAAAGCCATTTTTTCTTCACATCGCTTACCGGCTCTTCGGCAAAGAAATTTTTCTTTTCATCCGGGATCTCGACGAAAGCGGTCGTCTCCTGGTGAGCGCCGTTCGTATCCAGAAATGCTCTGGAGAGATTCACGATCTCTTTTCCGCGCCAGCACAGCACCAGTCTGGGTTCTTCGGTGACAACGGCCACCTCCACTGCTTCCAGGTTTTCCTGTGCGGCATAACCCATGAACTCATCCAGATCCTTCGGGTCGATCACAACTGCCATACGCTCCTGGGATTCGGAGATGGCAAGTTCGGTTCCGTCCAGACCGGCATATTTTTTCGGCACGCGGTCCAGATCCACCCGAAGGCCCGGGGCCAGTTCGCCGATGGCAACGGAAACTCCGCCGGCACCGAAGTCATTGCATTTTCTGATCAGTCTGGAGACCTCCGGTCTGCGGAACAGACGCTGCAGCTTGCGCTCGGTCGGCGCGTTTCCTTTCTGTACCTCAGCGCCGCAGACTTCGATGGAAGCCTCGGTGTGGACCTTGGAAGATCCTGTTGCTCCGCCGATTCCGTCGCGGCCCGTACGTCCGCCGAGAAGAATGATGATGTCTCCCGGATCCGAAGTCTCGCGGATCACGGCGCTCCTGGGCGCGGCGCCCATAACAGCACCGATCTCCATGCGCTTCGCGACATAGTCCGGGTGGTAGATCTCTTTGACATATCCCGTGGCAAGTCCGATCTGGTTGCCGTAGGAACTGTATCCGTGCGCAGCCTCGCGCACCAGCTTCTTCTGCGGAAGCTTTCCTTTTAATGTATCTTTCACGGAGACCGTGGGGTCTGCCGCACCGGTCACACGCATGGCCTGGTACACATAGGTACGGCCGGAAAGCGGGTCGCGGATGGCGCCGCCCAGACAGGTGGCAGCTCCGCCGAAGGGCTCGATCTCTGTGGGATGGTTGTGAGACTCGTTCTTGAAGAGCAGCAGCCAAGGCTGTTTTTCGCCGTCGACTTCGACTTCTATCTTGACGGTGCAGGCATTGATCTCTTCGGATTCATCCAGCTTGTCCAGCATGCCTTTGGATCTGAG
>CACZSG010000163.1 GCA_902783665.1 uncultured Lachnospiraceae bacterium
CCAGATCTTGGCAGCGCCTTCCTTGGAAACCTTTGCCTCCAGAAGGAATCTCTTGGCCAGATCCTGGTTCTCGCACTGTGTGGTCACACTGGTGGCCGTGCCGCCGAATACCGGGTATACGCTGTCTTCATCCCAGACGGGCGGAGCCGCCAGCTGTACTTTTCCAGCCAGCTCGGGCATATAGTCCGTAAATCTTCCCATATACCACATGCACTCCAGCATGGAAGCCGCGCCGCCCTGGGACATGAAGCCGTAGTACTCTTCTGTATGGAAGCCGCCGCCCGGGGTCGTGATGGCTGTTCCGTCTTCGATCATCTCCAGCATGAATTTCAGCACGTCCGCATTGGTCTCGCTGTCGATGATGCAGTTGCCTTCCTCGTCGAAGTAGTCGCCGTACTTCTCGCCGATCATAATGTAATAACTCCAGGAATCGTTTACTTCGAAGGTGATGATGGGTTTTCCGGTCGCTTCCAGGACCTTCTTGCCTGCCTCATGCAGGTCGTCCCAGGTGACGATATCCTCTACTTTCACACCGGCCGCATCCAGAATCTCCGTGTTGTAGAACATGATCGGAGCGCCGACATGATACTCAATGCCATAATAATTGCCATCATATTTGTAGATATCCAGCACCGGTTCCAGGAAAGCATCCTTTTCCGGTTCGATCACGTCGTTCAGTTCCACAAATACCTTGGTGTCGCCCTGCATGAAGTCGCTGAAACGCGCCACGTTTACGTCCACAAGATCGGGCGCGCCGTCGCCGGACTGCAGGGTGATCAGAAGTTTGCTGTGCATGTCGTCCACAGGGTAGGTCTCGCAGGAAAGGTTGATGGGCTCATCCGGATGATTGGCATTCCAGGTTTCCACCGCATCATACATAAATTCGGTATGCTGTTCCACATAGGTCCAGAACACCAGGTCAGTGGGTTCCGCACCCTCCGCTTTCGCCGTAAGGGCACCGGTGGTCATGCCAAGAAGCATGGCGCAGGTTAACAGACTGCTGATCAGACGCTTTTTCATGATTTGATTCCTCCTTCATAAAAAGATCTTCACGAACATTTGGATGATCTCATTATAAAAGGGGTCTGTATAGAAGAACATTAATGATTTTGCTCAGTTTTCTCTATATTTTGAACAATGTCATCTTTCTGTTCTTGTTTTTTTCATGTATTCCGACGGTGTTTCTCCGTAGATCTCCTTGAAAAGCAGGTAAAAATAGTTATAGTTCTGAATGCCGATGGCACTGGCGATCTCGTTCAGCGAAAGCACACCTTCATCCATCATCTCTCTGGCTGCTTTCATGCGCACCTGATTGATGTAGGAGACGATGGTAGTTCCTGTTTCCTTTTTGAAACAGCGGCTCAGGTAGGAACTGCTGACACACAGATGGTCCGCGATCTCGTTCAGTGACAGTTTCTCCTTATAGTGAGTCTCGATATAGCGGACCGCGCTCCGCACGATCTCACCCAGGTCCTTCCGGGAGAGAGATTCGACCTCTGCAGGCGCCCCCTTTGCCCTGCAGTCGTTCAGCATGGACATAGCACGGCGCAGCATCCGGGGCAGATCGTCCAGATCCTTCATCTGCTCCGATATCACAAAATAAAGAGAAATATCCGCGATCCGCTGCAGATTGCTTTTCAGCTGCGCCGCAAGTTCGTCGGCGGCAGTCTCGTTTCCCTCCGAGGTCGAGACCAGGATCAGCCAGACACCTTTTTCCAGAGGAAGGATTCTGTAGTCCCGAAAATACCGGATGGTCTCATCCATCAGAACATAGGTGATTTCTTCCTGCTCCAGACTGCCGGAAGGAAGGGCGCACAGCACCATGGTCATCAGGCCGCCGGTCCAGACAAGGCCCAGCTCCCGAAGCTGTTCTTTTTCACGCTCGGATATGCTGTTGTGAAGAGAGGCATAGAGCAGATGCTCCTGCCTTTTCTGAAGGGATAAACCGGAGCCTTCCTCTTCCTTCTGTTCCAGTGACGATACCGCCTCCACGATGGCGTTTTCCAGGACTTCTCTGTCCAGGCGGTGCTTCAGAAGATAGTCCTCAGCCCCGCTTTTCAGGCTCTTCCTGACATAGTCGAAATCGTCGTAGGCACTGATGGCGATGACCCTGCGGTTCTTCCCCTCATGTTCGATATAATGGATCAGGTCGATCCCGTTAATGCCGGGCATGCTGATATCCGTGATGACCAGATGCGGGTCCGTCCGTTCGATCTCGCGGATAGCCTCTGCGCCGTTGGTCGCCTCTCCTGCCAGCTCACAGTCCAGCTTCTCCCAGTCGATCAGGTTGCGCAGCCGCACCAGCACGATGGGGTCATCATCTACTAAAAGCACTCGTATCATGCGGTTCCTCCAGTCTCTTCCCGAACGGGCAGTGTCAGAGTGACGGTGGTATAAGTGTCCGGTTCGCTTTCAAAGGCCAGCCCGAATTCCGGACCGAACAGCAGCTTGATGCGCTTGTCCACATTGCTAACACCCATTCCGCTGAAACGGTTCTTCTCCCGGTTGGCGGATTCCTGCAGCAGTTTTTCGGCCTGCGCCTTGTCCATGCCCACACCGTTGTCCGTCACCTGGAAGATCAGTCTATCCCCGCTTCGGAACCCTGACAGTAGGATGTGTCCCCGCCGGTTCAGCGGTTCGATCCCGTGGATCACCGCGTTCTCAATGACCGGCTGCAGCAGGAAACGGGGGACCATACAGCCCATGATCTCCTCCTCAACGTCAGTATCCATGGTAAATTTTCCCATCAGACGGTAATCCTGAATGGTAATGTAATTCCGGACAGCCTCCAGTTCCTCCCGGACAGGATGAAGCGAGTCATCGTTCTTCATGCTCTCCCGGAGCAGTTCGATAATGGCGTTCAACATCTGATGGATGGTCTCCTCCTTCCGGATCTGGGCAATATAGGAGACCGTATTCAGCGTATTGGAAAGGAAATGCGGATTGATCTGGGCCTGCAGCGCCTGGATCTCCAGGATGCGCTTCTGTTTTTCGCTGTCCTTCTCCGTCTCCATCAGCACGTTTATCTCCCGGGTCATCTTATTGAACTGGGAGGCCAGCTTTGTGATCTCATCCTTCCCGCTCTCGTCCAGGACGACGGCCAGATTTCCTTTTTCGAACTGCTCCATGCCATCGGCGATCTGCCGGAGCGGGGAGACAATGCTGAGGGTGAAAACAAACGTGACAAGAATGCCGAACAGCACACAGACGGCGAGCGTTTTCAGCAGCTGACCAACGGAGGAAAAGACCTGGGCCCGCAGGTTTTCCTCTTCCGTCAGGAAATAGACCGTCCAGTCAAGATAGTCCAGGTTATGGAAAAGAGTTTCATATTTTTCTCCCTCCAGCGTGACCCTCAGGAACTCATTTTCGGGATTATCTGCCGGCTGAAGCGATTTCAGGGTTTCATGTTCCGGAAAGGTCTCCCCGACCAGCCTGTGATCCTCCCCGGAGGCTGAGATCACCGCTCCATTCCCGTCCAGGATCAGGATTCTTGCGCCAAGAGAACGTGCTGCATCCAGGAAAATATCCGACAGCTGAGATTCGTCGATCTGTAGCAGGAGATACCCGAGAATTTTTCCGCTCTTTGTGTGTTTGACCGCCTTCGCTGCCAGGATGGCGCAGTCCGGCCCCGGAAAAGCATTCTCATACTCATCACTTCTATTTACCGCGCAGAAGGTACTGCGCCCGTTCAGTTCCTGGAGCTCTGCCAGAAGCTGTGTCTTAAATTCACCGCTCAGATTAAAGTTGTTCACTTCAACCCCGTAAGCATCCAGATGTTTTCCTTCCGGCGTGTACAGCAAAATTCCCGAAACGATATTGTCAAATGCGTATTTCCGGCTCATCGCCTCGGTAATCTGCAGTTTTGCCAGGTTCAGTTCACGGGCGTTTTTATTCTCAAATCCGTCCAGCACATTCTGGAATTCCGTCATATAACTGATCTCGATCAAATCATTCCGGATCTTTCGGATCTTCTGCTCCAGTTCACCGGAAATCTGTTCCAGCATCTCGTTGTACGAAACATATATTTTCTCCCGCATCAGTCTTGAGTTGCTTCGGTACGACCAGATGGAGAATAAAAACAGCGGCAGGAACGTCGCAAGCAGGAACATCAGCAGCAGCCGCATGAAAATGCGCCTGCGCCGCAGGATACTGATGATGGATGATAACAAAGCTCCCGACATGGCATTCCTCCGGGTGGGGTCAGACCCCATGACAAAACTATTACAAATGTAGCAAATTCTTCATGGGGTCAGGCCCCATTACAGATTTGTAACATTTCAAGTACCAAACGTCACAATTATGTAATGGGGTCTGACCCCA
>CACZSG010000164.1 GCA_902783665.1 uncultured Lachnospiraceae bacterium
ATTTCAGAACCTTCCTTCATCCGCAAAAGGTTCGTCGGGATAGCGTATGCTGACAAGGGTCAGGCCCTCCGGACGTGCGGTATCCCCTGCAAGGGCGCGGTTTTTCGCTTCCAGTGTTTTCTTCATCTCGTCCGGTTCCATCAGGCCTCCGCCGATCCGAAGCAGCGTTCCCACGATAATACGTACCATATTATATAGGAAACCATTTCCCGTGATCCGTATGATCACTTCGTCCCCCTGCCTGGTCACCTTCAGGGTGTAGATGGTCCTTGTATGGTTCTTTATCTCGGGTCTGTCCGTACAGAAGCTAGTGAAATCATGCTCTCCTGTCAGTGCATCTGCTGCCTGCTGCATTTTATTCTCGTCCAGTGGCCAGTGATAAAAAAGGGTATACAGACGTCTGCAGGGATCCGGGAAAGTACGGTTGCAGATGCGGTATTCGTAGGTCTTGATGGTATTGGTAAAGCGGGGATGAAATGAAAGCGGCACTTCTCTTGAGTCCATGATCCTGATATCTTCGGGAAGTCTCGCATTCATGGCAAAGGAAATCCGGTCTGCCGGCATTCTGGAAACGGTATCGAAAATGGCCACGTTCCCCTGCGCATGCACGCCGGCATCCGTTCTGCTGGCTCCCTGCACCCGGATCTCTTCGCCCAGAAATGAGGAAAGATACCGGTCCAGAACACTCTGGACCGATATCCCGTTCGGCTGGATCTGCCAGCCGCAGTATCCGGTTCCGTCATAGGCGACGGTCAGCATCACTCTTTTTTTCGTCTGCTGTTCTACAGTCATTTTATCTGTATTTCTCTGTCTTTTATTACTCTGCTTTTGCCGGAAGTTTCAGTGCGATATGCACGTCGTCCAGCTGTTTCTGGTCTACTTCTGCCGGTGCGCCCATCATCACGTCCTGAGCATTCTTGTTCATCGGGAACGGAATGATCTCACGGATGCTTTCTTCTCCGGCGATCAGCATGACCATACGGTCAACACCCGGAGCGATTCCTGCATGAGGCGGTGCTCCGTAGCAGAACGCATTGTACATGGCCGGGAATTTTGCCTTTACGGCTTCCTCGCCCAGGCCGACCAGTTCAAAGGCCTTCACCATGATCTCGGGATCGTGGTTACGTACCGCGCCGGAAGAAAGCTCTACACCGTTGCATACCAGGTCGTACTGGTAGGCAAGAATGGTAAGCGGGTCTTCCTCCTGAAGGGCCTTCATCCCGCCCTGCGGCATGGAGAAGGGGTTGTGGCAGAATTCAAGTTCTCCGGACTCTTCTCCGATCTCATACATCGGGAAATCCACGATCCAGCAGAACTCATAGCATTCCTGGTTAAAATGTCCGGGAGCATTTGTGCCGAAGATCTTTCTGGCCACGCCGGCAGCTTTCTGGGCTGCACCTTTTTTTCCGGCTGTAACGGCAACGAAATCTCCGTTCTGAAGACCCAGTGCCTCTTTGACAGCTTCTTTTCTTTCCTGCAGGAATTTTGAGATGCCTCCGACAAAGTCCCCGTTCGCGTCAACACGGAACCAGTAGGTCTTGCTCCCGCTCTGCACTTCAGCTTCCGCACACAGCTTGTCGATGGTCTTACGTGTTCCTTCGTAGCCGGAAACGACTACTGCCTTAACGGTATTTCCTTCAAACGGGCCGAAACCGCAGTCTGCCATGCAGGCAGTCGCATCCTGGACGATCAGGTCGATCCTGAGATCCGGTTTGTCAGAACCGTAGGTCTCCATGGCGTCAAGGTAGGAGATCCGTCTGAACGGAGCTTTGGAAGCGGTCTTGTAGATTCCGTATTTTGCAAAGATGGGTGGAAGGACGTCTTCCAGGATTTCAAACACATCCTCCTGGCTGGCGAAAGCCATCTCCATATCCAGCTGATAGAATTCTCCCGGTGAACGGTCTGCTCTGGCATCCTCGTCTCTGAAGCAGGGAGCGATCTGGAAATAGCGGTCAAAACCTGAGGTCATCAGAAGCTGCTTGAACTGCTGAGGAGCCTGCGGAAGCGCGTAGAATTTTCCGGGATGGTTTCTGGACGGTACCAGATAGTCTCTTGCGCCTTCCGGGGAAGAACAGGTCAGAATGGGAGTGGTGATCTCCATGAAATCGTGCGCGTTCATTGCGGCGCGGAGATCTGCCACGATCTTGCTGCGAAGAACGATCTTCTCCTTAACGGCCGGATTGCGCAGATCCAGATAACGGTATTTCAGGCGGATATTTTCATCCGCATCCTTTGAATGATTGATCTGGAACGGAAGTTCATTGTAGCGGCACTTGCCAAGGACTTCTATTCCATCCGGAACTACCTCGATCTCACCGGTCGGAAGCGCAGTATTCTTGCTGGAACGTTCCCTTACGGTTCCCGTGATGGACAGTGTGGATTCATAATTGATCCCGTTCACGGTCTCCATCATGTCCTCTGTCTCAATGACGACCTGGGTCACACCGTAAAAGTCCCTTAAGATCAGGAAACCCAGATTTTTACTTACCTTCCTTAAATTGTCAAACCATCCTTCGATCCTTACCTGTTTTCCAACATCGGAAAGCCTCAGCTCTCCGCAGGTATGTGTTCTGCCCTGCATCTGCATTCTTCCTTTCTATACAGCCCGGACATGCCGGACTGACGGTTTTACATAGTTATATAATATGGCAGACGGACTGCCTGTATTATCATGATCAGATGATCCGGTCTGCCAGGCGTGTCACCAGAACCGCTCTGTCAGCTATGAACATGAGGACCAGGTAGGCCGCCAGGGTCAGGTAGCCGATATAGTCCAGACGCTTGTACTCCAGCGGTTTCATCTTGGTTCTTCCTTCTCCGCCGTGATATCCTCGTGCCTCCATGGCCATAGCCAGGTCGTTGGCTCTTCGGAACGCAGAGATAAAAAGAGGCACCAGAAGAGGGATCATATTCTTGGCCTTCTGGATAATATTACCGGAGTCAAAATCGGCTCCACGTGCCATCTGCGCCTTCATGATCTTATCCGTCTCCTCCATCAGGATAGGGATGAAACGGAGGGCGATGGACATCATCATGGCAATCTCATGGACCGGCACTTTCAGTTTTTTCAGCGGACTAAGCGCTTTTTCAAGGCCGTCTGTCAGGTCGTTCGGCGTGGTGGTCAGCGTCATCACGGAAGAACCCATGATCAGATAGACCAGACGCACCGACATGAATATGGCCATCTGCAGTCCTGCGTCAGTGATCTTCAGTTTCCAGATCTGCACCAGAGTATTGCCAGGTACAAGAAACAGATTGAACAGCGACGTGAATATCAGCAGGAATATGATAGCCCGCAGACCCTTGGTCATGAATTTAAACGGCACTTTGGACAGCCGGATCACAAAGATCAGGAACAAAGTCGCGACAATATACGAGTCCACAGAGTCAAAACAAAACAGAGAGATCAGAAAAACGATCGTTCCTGCCAGTTTTACCCTGGGGTCCAGTTTATGGATCGGTGAATCCGCCGGGTAATACTGCCCGAGCGTCATATCTCTAAGCATGCACGCTACTCCCTGTTCTGCAATATTTCAGTATTTCCTCTACTGCCTCTTCGACGGTAGTAACATCCGTATCCACCGGCCATCCTTTCAGATGCAGCTCCTGCATCAGATAGGTCACCTGGGGTGCTGAAAGTCCTACCCGCTCCAGTTCCCTGAAATGCTTGAAGACGTTTGCGGGTTTATCATCGTACATGACCTTTCCGCGGTTCATCACGATGATTCTCTGCACATAGCGCGCCACGTCCTCCATACTGTGGGAAACCAGAATGACCGTAATCTTTCTTTCAGCCTGTAGGGCTGCGATCTGGTCCAGAATATCGTCTCTTCCTTTCGGATCAAGTCCGGCTGTCGGCTCATCCAGAATGAGAACAGATGGTTCCATGGCCAGAATCCCGGCAATGGCGGCACGTCTTTTCTGCCCTCCGGAAAGATCAAAAGGAGATTTTTTATATAACTCTTCATCAAGACCTGTAAGTTTCAGTGCCCGGGCAGCACGTCTTTTCACTTCATCGGCGGGAAGTCCGAGATTTTTCGGGCCGTAGCAGACATCCGTAAATACATCTGTTTCGAACAACTGATACTCCGGATACTGGAAAACAAGCCCTACATTGCTGCGAAGCTTCTTCATGTCAAAGCCTTCGGAATAGATGTTCTCTCCATTATAAAGCACTTTTCCTGAGGTGGCCTTCAAAAGCCCGTTCAGGTGCTGGATCAGGGTGGATTTTCCCGAGCCTGTATGACCGATGATCCCGATGAACTGGCCGTCCGGTATTTTCAGGTTGACATCTTTCAGCGCCTGTTTTTCAAATGCTGTTCCTGCATTATATATATAGTTTAAAGATTGGATCTCGATTCCCATTATGACGCTTTCACCTTTTCCAGTTCACCCGCCAGTTCTTCTATCGTAAGAATACCGTTGGGAAGCGGAACGCCTTTTTTCTGAAGCTCATAAGCTGTCAGAGTGGCCTGAGGCACATCCAGCCTGTACTTCTTCATTTCATCCACCCGGGAAAAAACTTCCTTCGGCGTCCCCTGCATAACGACATGACCTTTTTCCATCACGATCACACGGTCCGCATTTATTACTTCTTCCATATAGTGGGTAATCAGGATGACCGTTACATGTTCTTTCCGGTTCAGTTCATGGACAGTCTCTATAACATCTTTTCTGCCGATCGGATCAAGCATGGCGGTGGGCTCATCCAGCACAATGCATTTCGGACGCATGGCCACCACTCCGGCGATGGCAACACGTTGTTTCTGACCGCCGGAAAGCTTGTTCGGCGAATGGGAACGGTACTCCCACATTCCTACTGCTTTCAGGCTTTCTTCCACTCTCTTCCAGATCTCGGAACGTTCGATGCCCATATTCTCAGGGCCGAAAGCCACGTCTTCATCCACGATTGTGCCGATGATCTGATTGTCCGGATTCTGAAAGACCATACCGGCCGTCTGGCGGATCTCCCAGAGTTTGGATTCATCTCTGGTATCTTTTCCATCTACAAAGATGGTGCCCTGCGCAGGCTGAAGAATTGCATTGATGTGCTTGGCAAGGGTAGATTTACCGGAACCGTTATGTCCAAGGATCGCGATAAAATCACCTTCGTGAACATCAAGGTCCACATTGTCCACGGCACGTACCGTGGATTCAGGGTTGCCCTCTTCATCACGCTTGATATATTCATAAATCAGATTTCTGGCTTCTACTATATTCATTCAGCTTTCCTTTTTGTTCTGCTGTTTTCCCAACGTGAGCATTATAACAATCTGTACAGTAAAATGCAAGGCAACAGTGAAAAGAAGCAATATGACATGAAATAAAAAAGCCCCCGAAAATCGGGGGATCATGGAATGCCGGCGACCGGACTCGAACCGGTACGAAGTTGCCCTCGAGGGATTTTAAGTCCCTTGCGTCTGCCAATTCCGCCACGCCGGCATCTTATGATAAGAAAAAAGTTCCGCCTGTCTGCCCATACACAGGCAAGCCGAAGCGAAACTAAACGACCCAGATGAGACTCGAACTCACGACCTCCGCCGTGACAGGGCGGCGCTCTAACCAACTGAGCCACTGGGCCAGA
>CACZSG010000165.1 GCA_902783665.1 uncultured Lachnospiraceae bacterium
CGCTGGTTCCGGCTTCCCCGGAACTGCAGGGTAATATCTTTTTCTTCCTCGATAAAGGGTCCGTCTACCAGAATATCAATGCAGGAAAGCAGCTTGGAAGTGATCTCACATCGGGCGTGCCCTTCGGGAAGGTGAGGCGCAAGAGTTCCGCCGCCCTCGCCAAAAAGCATTTCTTCCAGCAGGTTTCCTGAAAAAGCCCAGATGGACTTGTCCGGATACTGTTCTTTCACTTTTTTCAGAAACGGGAGCAGCGCTCTCTGGTTTTCAATCTCAAAAGGTTCTCCTCCAAGCAGTGTCAGACCGTCTATGTAGGACGGGGCAAGGCTTTGGAGGATTTCTTTTTCCACGGCTTCCGTAAACGGTCTGCCGCTTTCAAAAGGCCAGGTGCCTGCGTTGAAGCAGTTCCTGCAGTGCCTGCGGCAGCCGGATACGAAAAGGGTTGTACGGACACCGATGCCGTTCGCGATGTCCATGTATTTGATCTCTGAATAATTCATATTTTACAGATGAAGGACCCTGTCCTTGATTTCCTGGGTGCGTCCCTGGTTCCAGAACTGGGTTCCGATATATCCGCAGGTCCTTCTGGCCACGGACATCTTGCTCTGATCCTGGTTTCCGCAGTTGGGGCATTCCCAGAGCAGCTTGCCGTATTCATCCTCGACGATCTGAATCTCTCCGTCGTATCCGCAGACCTCACAGTAGTCGCTCTTGGTATTCAGCTCCGCGTACATGATGTGGTCATAAATGAACTGCATGACGGAAAGAACCGCCGGGATGTTGTTCTGCATGTTCGGCACTTCCACGTAGCTGATGGCCCCGCCGGGGGAAAGCTTCTGGAAATCGGCCTCGAACTCCAGCTTGCGGAATGCGTCGATCGGCTCGGAAACATGGACATGGTAGCTGTTTGTAATATAGTTCTTGTCCGTGACCCCTTTGATGATGCCGAACCGCTTCTGCAGACATTTGGCAAATTTGTAGGTGGTGGACTCCATGGGCGTTCCGTAGAGCGAGTAGCTGATGTGCTCGGCAGTGCGCCATTCCAGACATTTGTCGTTCAGATGCTGCATGACCTTCAGGGCAAAGGGCTTTGCTTCGGGATCGGTATGGGATTTCCCCAGCATCCGTACGCACATTTCGTACAGGCCGGCGTACCCCAGCGAGATCGTGGAATAATTGTTGAACAGGAGCGGATCGATGGTCTCGCCCTTCTTCAGGCGTGCCAGGGCACCATGCTGCCACAGGATCGGCGCGACATCGGAGACAGTCCCTTTCAGGCGTTCATGTCTGCAGCGCAGCGCCCGGTGGCACAGTTCCAGCCTCTCGTCCAGGATCTGCCAGAACTTGTCCATGTCCCCGTAGGAGGAACATGCGACGTCCACCAGGTTGATGGTGACCACGCCCTGGTTGAAGCGCCCGTAATACTTGTGGGCTCCGTCTTTTCCAAGCCCTTCGGTGTCCGGCGTAAGGAAAGAGCGGCATCCCATGCACGGGTAAACATCGCCGTTTTTGTATTCCTTCATGATCTTTGCCGAAATATAGTCCGGAACCATCCGCTTTGCCGTGCATCTGGCGGCAAGCTGGGTCAGATCCCAGTAAGGTGTTCCCTCGCGGATGTTGTCCTCGTCCAGGACATAGATCAGTTTCGGGAAGGCAGGCGTGATCCAGACACCTTTCTCATTCTTGACGCCCTGCATTCTTTGAAGCAGCACTTCACGGATGATGGCGGCAAGGTCTTCGCGCGTGCGGCCTTCGGGCACTTCGTCCAGGTACATGAAGACAGTGACGAACGGTGCCTGCCCGTTGCAGGTCATCAGTGTGATCAGCTGGTACTGGATGGTCTGGATGCCGCTGCGGATCTCCTCTGCCAGGCGGCTTTCCGTGATCCGGTCGATAATGGTATCGTCCAGGGACTCCTCACAGAGCTTCCGTTCCTCGATGACGGCTTTTCTGATCTTCTGCCGGCTGACATCCACGAAGGGAGCCAGATGGGAGAGTGTGAAGGACTGTCCGCCGTACTGGTTGCTGGCTACCTGGGCCACGATCTGCGTGGTGACATTGCAGGCGGTAAAGAAGCTGTGGGGCTTCTCGATCATGGTCTCGCTGATCACGGTGCCGTTCTGCAGCATATCCTCCAGGTTGATCAGGTCGCAGTTGTGTTCGCGCTGCGCAAAATAGTCCGAATCATGGAAATGGATGATACCCTGTTCATGGGCCTCAACGACCTCCTGCGGAAGGAGGATGCGGCGGGTAAGGTCCTTGCTGACTTCCCCGGCCATGTAGTCGCGCTGTGTGGAGTTGATCACAGGGTTTTTGTTGGAGTTTTCCTGCTTTACTTCTTCGTTGGACTGGTTGATGAGCGCCAGGATCCCGTCGTCCGTTGTGTTGGTCTTGCGTGCCAGGTTTCTCTTATAGCGGTAGCGCACATATTTCTGTGCCACTTCAAA
>CACZSG010000166.1 GCA_902783665.1 uncultured Lachnospiraceae bacterium
AAATTAATTCTCTTTGGAATCTTTCAAGGTTGTCTCACTGTTCAGTTATCAAAGTGCTTTGTGTTTGCTGTCTCACGCGACAGCTTTGATAAGATAACACATGTAGCAAGGTTTTGTCAATAGCTTTTTTCAAAAATATTTGATATTTATTATTCCATCAAAAATACCCCGGATTTACCGGGGTATCATTACACATCAGGATGCCGATAATTCGCCCAGTTTCCTACCGGTCAAAGGCTGAAGAAACATCTTTCATCAGCTCGATGATAGGCAGATGCTGCGGGCACATGGATTCGCACTGGCCGCAGCCAATGCAGTCGCCTGCCGCTGATGACCCGCTCTTCAGGCTGTCATACTGCGCATATGTGACAGTCCAGCCTTTCTTCCTCATATCCTCCCGTTTGAACTCATTATACAGGGAGAAATACTTCGGGATGGGGATCTGCTGCGGACATCCTTCCGTACAGTAGGAACAGCCGGTACAGGGGATGGCGATCTGAGAATTGATCAGATCCGCCGCCTTGTGCACTGCTTTCTCTTCCTCTTCGGACAGCGGTGTAAAGTTTTCCATATAACCAAGGTTGTCTTCCATCTGCTCCAGGCTGCTCATTCCGGACAGCACCACCATAACGTTCGGCAGGCTTGCCGCAAACCGGATGGCCCAGCTGGGAATGGAGGCTTCCGGATCCAGTCCTTTCAGCAGCTGCTCTGCCTCCTCGGGAACATTTGCAAGAGTACCGCCTTTTACGGGTTCCATAACGATCACCGGCACATTGTGTTTTGCTGCCGTCTCATAGCACGCCCTGCTCTGGATCCACTGGCTTTCCCAGTCAAGATAGTTGAGCTGCAGCTGCACAAATTCCATCTCCGGATGTTTTGTCAGGATCTCGTCCAGCAGTTCCGCCGTATCATGGAAGGAAAAGCCCGCATGGCGGATCAGGCCCTTTTCTTTTTTGTCCAGCATCCAGGCAAAGCAGTCGAGATTTTCGAACTTTTTATAATTTCCCGCATCCACGCCATGCAGAAGATAATAATCAAAATAGCCCGCCCCTGTTTTTTCCAGCTGGGCTTCAAAGATCTCATCGCGCCCTTCCAGCGTATCAAAAAATCCAGCATTCAGTTTTGTGGCCAGCGTAAAGCTGTTGCGGGGCCAGCGTTCCACCAGTGCTGTCTTTACAGCCCTTTCGCTTTCGAACGCATGATACAGCCATGCTGTATCAAAATAGGTAAAACCCTTTTCAATAAACAGATCCACCATCTTTTTGACCTGTTCCAGGTCAATGTCCGCAGGACTGCCCGGCCTGTTCAGCGGCAGCCGCATCAGGCCAAAGCCGAGTTTCTTTTCTGGTCTAAAGTTCATGCTGATTCCTCGCTTTACTTTTTTGCTGTTTCTGCTGCCGGATCCTTCCAGGCTCCGCCCGCAATGGCAGTGTTACATGCTCCTCGGACCGAAGTCCTGATCCTTATTATACATCAGCAGTTTCATAGAATGATACTGTAATAAGCAAAAAAAATTAGGGGCTATCTGATTTTCTCGTCACCAGATAGCCCCATTAAAACGGTTCTTTCAGTTTCACTTTTTAACCTCCTTTTTTTATTTCAGGTTTCGTTCCTTATGGATCTCTGCCTTTCAATTGAATCTCCTCCTTTGCGCTACATTTTTATATATGTAAACTCCTGTGGAGATTTTCTGGGGGAAAAGTAGCTATCTCATTGGACCGTACCTCCTGATTAGGTTTTGTTCCTTTCTCGGAACTATTTTTGTTTTCCTCTTTCTTTAAGGTGGCTTTATTGTAAATCATATATCCTTATTTGTCAATATGTTTTTTAAATATATCCGTTATTAAATTCAATTTAATATATAATTGTTTCTTATATATGTTATATTCTGATAATTTAATTCTTCAAAGAGGAGGCTCCATCCCTGGCTGCCTCCTCTTTCCGATCGAACGCTTTGGCTTCATGGATACCGGAGTCTCCCATACCAGTTTCTCCGATCTCATGCCTCTTTCCCTGATTATTGCTTCTCTACAGCCGCTATTTTTTCTTCCACCGCTCTGCGCAAAGCCGCCACCTTTTCTTTGGATCCGGCATGGTTCTGCGCCACACTGTAGTAATAGAATTTGATCTTCGGCTCCGTTCCCGACGGACGCATGGCGAACCATGTGCCTTCCTCAAGATCAAAGCGAAGCACGTTCGAGGCCGGAACATCCTGCCACCCATGCAGGTAATCCGTGATCCTGCGGACTGTAAACGGCCCGAAACTGCGGGGACTCTCCTGCCGGAATACATCCATGATATGTGCGATCCGGGCAGCTCCTTCCGCCCCTTTTCTGACAATGGACACCTGATCCTCGCTGAAATAACCGTACTCTCTGTACAAGCCTTCCAGTGCATCCCGAAGGGTCATGCCCTTTTTGCTGTACCAGGCAGTCATCTCAGAGACCAGCAGAGCCGCGGCCACTCCGTCTTTGTCGCGCACTGCCTCCCCCGGAGCACAGCCGATGCTTTCCTCGTATCCGAAGAAGTAGGTGTATCCTTTTGCTTCAAGTTCCGGTATCCTTCCGCAGATATTCTTAAAGCCGGTAAGAGCCTCAAACACAGAGATTCCGTAGGATTTTGCAATGCTGGCCCCCATGTCGCCGGTCACGATGGATTTGATCAGCGCCTCATGGTCTCCCAGGCATCCGGCAGCCTTTTTCCCGGCGGCAAGATAGGCGATCAGAAGCGCACCCGTCTGGTTGCCGTTCAGGAAATGGAATTCTCCATTTTCATCGGGTATCTCGATGGCCATCCTGTCACTGTCCGGGTCCGTGGCGATCAGCACCTGCGCCTTCACCTTCTTCCCCAGTTCTTCCGCAAGCGCGAAGCCTTTCGGATCTTCCGGATTCGGATACCCTACCGTTGTGAACTCAGGGTCCGGCATTTCCTGTTCCGGCACAAGATGGAAATTCCGGTATCCCATCTCAGAGAGAACGGTCCTTACCGGAATGGCACCGGCTCCGTTCAGCGGCGTATAGACAATACAAACGTCCTGGTCCAGTTCCGCGGCATCATGCTGGCTCAGGTTCTTTACATATTCATAGTACTCCCGGTCCATCTCCCCGCCGAGCATCCGTACAAGATCCTTCTTCTTCGCCTCTTCCAGAGGACATGCAGTAAATTCATCGAAAAGATCCAGCGCGGTGATCTCCGCCTGCATTCCTTCGGAGACACTGCCGGAGATCTGCGCGCCGTCGGACCAGTATACTTTGTATCCATTGTATTCCTTTGGGTTATGGCTTGCAGTCATGTTGACCCCGGACACACAGCCCAGTTTCCGGATGGCAAAGGAAAGTTCAGGCGTCGGACGCATCTCCGGGAACAGGTACACGCGGATCCCGTTGCCCGCAAGGATGGAAGCAGCCAGTTCCGAAAATTCCTTTGAATGGTATCTGCAGTCGTAGGCAATGGCTACTCCCCGCATCGGGTCTTCTCCCGACTTCAGAATATAGTTGGCGATCCCCTGAGTCGCTCGGCCCACCGTCAGGGCGTTCATGCGGTTGGTCCCTGCTCCGCAGATTCCGCGCAGTCCGGCAGTGCCGAAAACAATATCCTGCCAGAACCGGTCCGTGATCTCCGCCTCATTCCCCTGAACCTGCAGCAGTTCCTCCCTCATGGGGTCATTTTCTTTCAGTTTCAAAAGCCATTCCTTATATCTATCCTGGGCTTTCATATTTTCCTCCTTACATTCAAAACATGCCGGAAGCCCCGCCTCCATGTGCACGCAGCCGTGACACAGTCCGGGGTTCCGGCATTTTTTCTGGTCTTATTTCAGGAATCCGTTGATGATCTGTTCCTCTGCCTCCTGCTCAGTAAGGCCAAGGGTCATCAGCTTGATGATCTGTTCTCCCGCGATCTTTCCGATGGCAGCCTCATGCACCAGCATCGCATCCACATTGTTCGCTTCCAGAGAAGGTACTGCCAGGATACGGCCCTGATCCATGATGATGGAGTCGCATTCTGTATGTCCGCTGCACGGCGCGTTTCCGATAACGCAGGCATCAAACTTCTGGTGGGAGGTATCTCTCGCCACCGACCTTGACACGACGTCCGCCGTAGATCCCTCTCCGTTCAGCTCCACCTTGTATACGCTCAGCGCGTTCTGCGAACCATGTGTCATCAGGCGCTCCCTGACCACAAGCCTTGCGTCCTTTTTCAGTTCGGCCTTTGTGATGCGTTCCGTGGAATCCACGCCTTTGATCTGCACCATCTCCATCTCCATGGAGCTGCCTTCCTCCATGTATACTTCTGTCACGGGGTTCAGAATACGTTTTCCTGCGCCGTCTCCTGACCCGTAGTGTTTTTCAACATACTTTGCCTTCGCGTTCTTACCGACGAAGAAGCGATGCACGCCGTCGTGCTCCGCGTCCTGGTTCCCGCAGTTGTCAATGCCGCAGCCTGCCACAATAACGACATCGCTGTCCTCTCCGATATAGAAGTCATTGTAGACCACTTCCTTCAGGCCTGAAGCTGAAAGAACCACCGGAATATGGACGCTCTCGTTCTTTGTCCCCGGCTTGATGCGGATGTCGATGCCGCTTCCGTCTTCCTTGGAGATAATATCTATATTGGCGGTCGTATTTCTGCCGGCCAGCTGTCCGTTGGCACGGAAGTTGTAGGCGCCCTCCGGCACCTCATGCAGATCCGCGATTTCTTCGATCAGTCTTTTCTGTATCTCATCCAGTTGAATTTTCATCTGTTTCTCTCCCATCCTGATTTATCTTCAAAGAAGCTTCTGACAGGCGTCCACCGCAGAATCCGTCCCGATCAGCGTCGGGTAGATCTCATCCCTGGAGCCCTGCTTCTCAATTTTACCATTCGCAAGAACAACGATCTCATCCGCAATGTTCAGGATTCTTTCCTGATGTGAGATAATAATGATGGAACTGTCCTGGATGTCCTCGCGCATTTTTTCAAAGATCCGGATCAGATTCTGGAAGCTCCAGAGGTCGATGCCGGCTTCCGGCTCGTCGAACAGGGAAAGTTTGGTCCCTCTCGCAAGAACGGTCGCGATCTCGATCCTTTTCAGTTCTCCGCCGGACAGGGAGGCATTCACTTCGCGCTTGATATAATCACGCGCGCACAGGCCGACCTCGGAAAGATAATTACAGGCTTCCGATACGGAGATTCTCTTACCCGCAGCGATTCTGAGCAGATCCAGAACCTGCAGTCCCTTAAAACGGACCGGCTGCTGAAAGGCATAGCCGATTCCCATTTTCGCGCGTTCCGTGATGGATTTGTCCGTAATATCGACACCATCCAGAAGGACCTGTCCTCCGGTCGGTTTTTCGATTCCCGCGATCAGTCTGGCCAGCGTGGATTTTCCTCCGCCGTTCGGACCTGTGATCACCACAAATTTACGATTATCCACGGTAAGGCTGAGGTCGTGAATAATATCGATATTCCGGTTGCTTTCATTTACTTCAAATGATACATTTCTCAGTTCCAGCATGAATGGTCTGATCCTTTCTGTCATCATATAATCATCCGCAGATCCGCAAAAAGCAGCTGCCCTGTACAGGCGCTCACTCTTCTTTACGGGCTGTGGTCTTTTCCGCCCGATTCGGGCACACTCCCAGGCACGCGCTGTCGGGTCCTTCACAGACCGTGAAATCCCCGCCCTCGATGACCAGGCGCTTTCCGTTTACCAGGGAATCCGAGATCTTCTGTCTCGCGCGCTCGTAACTTTCCGTAACGGTCGTGCGGGAGATCTTCATCTGGCCTGCGCACTGGGCATGTGTCAGGTGTTCGTAATCGATCAGTCGGACAATCTCATATTCATCAACAGTCAGGATGACCTCTCCGGCATCTTTCTCGCCCAACGGGGCAAAACAGACATGCGCGGGAAGCTCACAGATCCTTCTTCGTCTGGCAGGTCTGGCCATCAGATCATCTCCTCTCCGGTCTATGTTTCCGACATATGTCGATATTACCACAGGAAATATCTTTTGTCCACCATATATAATGGAAATATTGCATTAATTCTCATACATGAAAACTCTTGAAAAAGAGAAATCTTTCTGTGTTTTTGAATAACAGACAGCAGTCCAGCTCCGCAGCTTCCGGAAGATGCAGCCCACCTCTGCTGTCGTCCGGGAATACATTATTTCTCCCGTACTTTTTTCCCGGTCATATGCTCAATCGTCAGCTCCATGCAGGCAACTCTCGCTCCTGCCTGCCGGATCTCCTCCTGATTGTATTCCTCCGACGGAAAATACTTTGCCCCGAGCATATGAACCTTCTCAAGGATCTCATCCCTGTCCTCAAGAATCCGCATCTTTCCGAACACGATCACGCTTCGGAAATGATACCACCAGTCGTTTTCCTCCTGCCGGCCTTCGTCCAGAACGCAGAAGGATACCTTTTCATACGCACGGACCGCATCCAGTTTATGGCCTTCTTTGGCGCAGTGAAAGTACAGTTTTCCATCATCATAAACAAAATCCATGGGAACTGTATAGGGATAGCCTTCATCTCCAAGAACCGCAAGAACGCCCCTGGGCTGTGTCTTTAAAATCTCTATGCATTCTTCTTCGGACAGCTGCTGTTTGAATCTGCGCATTTCTCTGAACATTTCATATTCTCCTGTCAAATGTTTTCCTGATAGTACCTGTATTAATCTATTTCCGTTTCCCGAAGATGTCAATCATTTCTGCATGCATTTCTGTTCATATTCCCGCTCCCTTCTCTGCTCCCATTTCCGATCCCTGTTCTGCCCCCATTTCCGGATTAAGGATTTCCCCCACACACGTGCATTTTTGGCCGGGTACAGATGGTTCCACAATACTCCCTCCGAAACAAAAAGCTCCGCCAATATGGCGGAGCAATGAACAGAGCTATAAACAGCGAAAGACCGGTTCCCCGGTCTTTCGGATCTCCGGTCCGGCA
Source organism: uncultured Lachnospiraceae bacterium (assembly GCA_902783665.1). Classification (GTDB taxonomy): domain Bacteria; phylum Bacillota; class Clostridia; order Lachnospirales; family Lachnospiraceae; genus Choladousia. The sequence continues at coordinate 6,931 of CACZSG010000166.1, forward strand.
GTCACCGGAACCAGATAAAGTCACAGAATAACAAGAACAGGAAAAAGGCAAGTCCGAAGACCAGCACGACCAGCAGGCCTGCCTTCACAGCTGCCCAGCGGTAAGTGCGCAGCTGTTCGTCCGTCATCTGCTCGTGTGCAGAACGGTCGCGTCCCATGCTGCGGTCGTCATCCCCGGGCACATACCAGGGCATGCCTTCCACGTTCATATCCGCGATGGTCCGTCCTTCGTCTTCCATTACAGCAGGATCAGTCTCTTTCCTCATACGTGTCTCTTAAGCCGTCTCCTTCTTATCCTTTGCATCGCGTTTAAGCTGCTCCATTCTGTTCTCGGCATCTGCCTGTTCCTGCGCGTTGTTGTACAGATGGCAGGCACAGAAATGGCCGGGTTCTACTTCTTTCCATGCGGGCGGCACGTGTTTGCAGATTTCCATGCACTGCTCGCAGCGGGTGTTGAACTTGCAGCCGGCCGGCGGATTGGCCGGGCTCGGAATGCTTCCCTTCAGAATGATCCGGTTCAGCTTCACGTCCGGATCCGGAATGGGAATAGCAGAAAACAGAGCCTTTGTATACGGGTTCAGCGGATGCGCGAAAATCTTTTCTGTCGCCGCGTACTCCACCATATTGCCCAGGTACATAACACCGACCGTATCCGAAATATGTTCGACAACGGAAAGGTCGTGCGAAATGAACAGGTAGGTCAGTCCGAACTCTTCCTGCAGCTGTTTCAGCAGGTTGATGATCTGAGCCTGAATGGACACATCCAGAGCGGAGACCGGTTCGTCGCATACGATGAAATCCGGTGCCAGGGCAAGGGCTCTGGCGATGCAGATCCTCTGACGCTGGCCGCCGGAGAACTCATGGGGATAGCGCTCTTTATAATAACTGGGCAGTCCGCAGACATCCATGACCCGGGTGATATAGTCATCAAACTCTTCTTTCGGTACGATTCCGTGTTCGCGTACCGCTTCCCCGATGATCTCTCCGACCGGAAGTCTGGGAGACAGTGAGGAATAGGGGTCCTGGAATACCAGCTGCATCCTGGGGCGCAGTTTTCTGAGTTCTTCCTTGGACAGGGCAAAGACATCCTGCCCGTCAAAGATCACGTCCCCGGCCGTCTTATCCTGAAGACGCAGGATCGTTCTTCCGCAGGTGGATTTTCCGCATCCGGATTCTCCCACGAGTCCCATGGTCTGGGTGCGTTTGATATTGAAGCTGACGCCGTCCACGGCCTTGACATTTCCGATGGTCCGCTTGAAAAAGCTGGACTTGATCGGAAAATATTTCACCAGGTTCCGGACTTCCAGAATGTTTTCGGAAGAACCGGCACCCTGTGATGCGATTCTATTCATATTTTCACTCATTTCAGATCAGCTCCTCCACATTCACAGACTTCGGATATCCCAGCACCTCTCCCTTGCCATGGAAGCGGTAGCAGGAAACCACATGGGTGTCACTGATGCGGATCTCCGGCGGGTAGACCCCGTCACACTGATCACAGCGCATTTCGCAACGGTCACGGAAATAGCAGTAGTTGGGCATGGCTACCGGGTTTGGCACGCTTCCCGGAATGTTGTACAGTTTATCTACTTTCTGACCGACTACCGGTTTGGATTTCATCAGGCCGATGGTGTAGGGGTGCGCCGGATGATGGAAGATCTCGTCCGCGGTTCCTTTTTCCACCACACGCCCGGCATACATAACGACCACATAGTCTGCCATGCCGGCCACAACTCCAAGGTCATGGGTGATCAGCATGATAGACGAATTCAGCTTATCCTTCAGGTTCTGAAGAAGATCCAGGATCTGGGCCTGAATGGTCACGTCCAGCGCGGTCGTCGGCTCATCCGCGATGATGAGGGTCGGTGAGCAGGCCAGCGCGATCGCGATGCAGATTCTCTGGCGCATTCCGCCGGAAAGCTCGTGCGGATACATGTTGTAAACGCCTTCCTTGTTGGCGATTCCGACCAGCTCCAGCATCTCCAGGGTACGGTTCTTCACTTCTTCCTCGGACATTTCCGGATGATGCAGCTGGGTGACCTCGTCCACCTGCTGCCCGATGCGGAATACCGGGTTCAGAGCAGTCATCGGCTCCTGGAAGATCATGGAGATCCTGTTGCCGCGGATCTTTTCCATGATGGCATTCGGCGTATTCACGATGTTGTAGGCTGTTCCGTCCCCTTTGTTGAAGCGGATCTCTCCGCCGACGGTCTGCCCGCTGGGTCTCTGAAGCAGCTGCATCAGCGAAAGGCTTGTCACGGACTTCCCGCAGCCGGACTCTCCTACCACGCCGACCGTGGCATGGCGCGGAATATCAAAGTTCACGCCGTCCACGGCTTTCACGGTACCTACGTCAGAGAAGAAATAGGTACAGACATTGTCGAATTCAACGACATTATTCTCGTCCCGCATTTTTGTGGTGTACAGAGCCGGATCCTTGTTGGCGTCAGCCCTCTCATGCTCCAGCTTCTTTGTGACCTTGCGGTTGAATTTCGTAATTCTTCTTGATTCCTTCCCGGATATATAGGAGGAATTCTCTTTCTTTCCAGCCATTGTTATTCCCCCTTATCGTTTTGCTTTCGGGTCGTAAGCATCTCTGAGGCCGTCACCTACAAAGTTGAAGGCGATAACCGTAAGACAGATCAGCAGACCGACCGGAATCCAGATGAATGCGTAATGCGCCATGGCCGATGCCGAGGATACCGAGTTAATAATGGTGCCCCAGGTGGCCAGCGGATGTTTGACACCGAGTCCCAGGAAGGACAGGGTGGATTCTGTAATGATAACGCCGCCCAGGCTCATGGTCGCGGTAACGATCAGCTGCGGCATGACATTGGGAACCAGATGTTTGAAAATACGGTCTTTGATGCGGATTCCGGTAGCTTCCGTGGCAACCATGAATTCCTGCTCACGCAGAGACAGGATCTGTCCGCGGACAAGGCGGGCAACACCTGCCCATCCCATCAAACCGAGCGTAGCCATCATGACCATCAGTCGGATATATGTGTCAAGACGGATGGCATCCATCATGGCACCCAGAATGATCATGATCGGCAAGGAGGGCAGACAGTAGAATACGTCCACCATACGCATGATCAGGTTATCTACCCAGCCGCCGAAGTATCCGGCGATACCTCCCATGATAACGCCAAGGAAGGTCTCGATCAGAACGACGATGAAGCCGACCATCAGGGAGATGCGGCCGCCGTACATGACGCGGGCGAGCACATCAAAGCCGTCTCCGTCCGTTCCCAGAACGTGCTCGGAAGAGGGAGCACCGAAGATATCGATCACATAGTTGATCTGGTCGCAGTTGATCACATATTCGCCTTCCAGACGCTGGGTGATCTTCAGTTCCGATTCATCGAAGATGTAGGAACCGTTCTCATCGGTCCGGTAGGCACCGTTCTCATCCTGTTCCGGAATTTCTGCCGTAAGGGTGCCGGTCTTCTCCCCTGAAGCCATCATCTCCTCGATCTTGCCGGAGATGGCCTTTTTCAGGGTATACTCCATGGTATCTTCCCCGGAATATCTGCGCACGGAGAAGACATTGAATTCCGCGAATTCCGACCCGTCTGCACCGAATACCGTGAGGGAATCCTCCCCTTCTTTGATCGACCAGGACTGTCCGTCCGCCTCGAAGGTGCCTTCCTCTTCACCGGCCGCCATCAGGGCAGCTGCGCGGAAATCGGAAGAGACAGACGCGCCGGTCTGGAAGGTATCCAGTGTATAAAGGGTATAAACCTTCGCTGTTTCCGCGTCTCCCGCCGCATAGAAGGCTGTCATGGAACCATCCTTCTGAAGATAGTAGGTCTGGTCCTTGTAGACAAAGCTGCTCTCATCTGCGCTGACAGCAGCGTTCACGGCATCCTCAAAGCCCTTGTCCATGGCATCGCCCAGATAGGCAAAGCCATCCTGCTCGGCATAGATGTCAAAGGTTTTCGGCTTGTCTCCCTTTTTATAGGAGTACTGAACGCCATCCACCTCAAAAGTGCCCTCGGCACCCTTCGCGTTTTTGGCTGCTGCATCGGCCAGTCCCGGAATCTCAGTTCCCTTTGATTCCAGCTTCTTGCCGACCATGTTCCAGGTAGCCACATGGACGGTGCCGCTTCCCACGGAACCGATCTGTTCCATCTGAAGCGCGCTCAGGGTATAGATATTTTTCGCGTGGCGGCGGATCTGGTAGCTTCCTTCTTTGCCGATGATGGCCATCTCATCCGATCCGTCGGCGATCATTTTCTTGATGTTGCTGTTCATGGC